>JBNAUV010000008.1:0-28005 GCA_049700655.1 Minisyncoccales bacterium
AAAATCTACACCTCGCCAATCATCCTTGCCAAACAAGGCATTATCAAACAAAGATTTAAAGTATAGAAAATTGCTTTTTATTTAGAATTCTGCTATAGTTAAATTATTAATATGACAGAGTTAATCTTTCAGATTATTGGCGGTATCTTAAGTTTTTGGTTGGCAGTGAAGTTCGTGCCGGGCGTGGAATTTCATGGCGAAATTAAATATCTAATTATGGCTGGCGCTTTTTTGGGTTTAATTAATTTTTTTATTAAACCAATCATTAACCTTCTTACTTTGCCTTTAAGAATTCTCACTTTGGGCATTTTTGGTTTAATTATTAATATGGGCCTTATTTGGCTGGTTTCAGTATTTTTCCCAGAATTAGTTATTAAGGGACTTGTTCCTCTTTTTTGGACAACCTTAATTGTTTGGTTGGTTAGTTATTTTTTGGGTTTATCTTTGCCTAGATTTAAAAAATAATTAATTAATAAATAATATGATATCATCTTTATCTTTGCTTCAAATAATTATTGCTGTTATTTTAATTGTTTTAATTCTCTTGCAACAAAGAGGCACTGCCTTAGGCTCAAGTTTTGGCCAAGAAGGCGGTTTTTATGCCACCCAAAGGGGTTTACAAAAGAAAATTCTTTGGGCAACTATCATTTTAGGGGCTATCTTTATTATTTTATCCCTACTTAATCTCATCTTTTAATGTCTATTTCTCTTCCGCAATGGCCTTCCTCATCGCAGTGGAGGCAATTTTTTAAAACTTTAAATAAAAAACAAAAAATTTTGTTTTTTAGTTTATTGGTTTTAAACCTAAGTAGTTTTTCTTTTCTTTTAGTTGACGCTTATTTTAAAAATACTATTATTCAGCCTGCCACAGGCGGTATTTATGTGGAAGGAATAGTTGGTTCGCCCGCTTTTATTAATCCTCTTTACGCTATAAGCAATGATGCTGATCGCGATCTTGTTGAATTAATTTATGCTGGTTTAATGAAATATAATAGTCAAGGCGAAATTATTCCAGATTTAACCAAAGAATATAAAATTTTAGAAGATGGTAAGGTGTTTGAATTTTATCTCAAAGACAATCTCCACTGGTCTGACGGCGCGCCTTTAACTGCTGACGATATAATTTTTACAATCAAGAGCGTCCAAAATCCAACCCTAAAAAGCCCTTTACGGGCCAGTTGGTTAGATGTACAAGTTGAAAAAGTTTCTGATTTAATTATCCGTTTTAAATTAAAAAATACTTCTGCCAACTTCTTGGAAAAAACCACTTTAAAAATCTTACCCCAACATATCTGGCAGAATATCACTGAACAAAATTTTCCCCTATCGCCATATAATTTAAATCCTATTGGCGCTGGTCCTTATCAAATTAAAAATAAACTCCAAGACAAAAACGGCCAGATTAAATCAATAGAGTTGGTGACTAACCCTTATTATTATGATCGACAGCCCTATATTCCCAAAATCATCTTCTTCTTTTTCAATCAAGATGAAGATTTAATTAAAGCGTTTATCTCTAAAGAAATTAAAGGTTTGGCTTTGTCTTTTTCGCCTGAGAAATACCAGAAAATCAAAAATGAAAAACAAAACAATTTTGCTGAATATTCGCTTTTAATGCCGCGCTATTTTGCTGTTTTCTTTAATTTAGAAAAATCAAAAATTTTAGCTGATAAAAAAATTAGGCAAGCTCTTAATTATGCCACAAACAAAGAAGAAATTTTTAACGAGATTTGGGCTGGTCATGGTGCTATTGTTAATTCGCCAATTTTACCCGAAATTTATAATTTGGAAAAACCAACAAAAATTTACGAATTTGATGAAGAAAAAGCCCAACAATTAATCAAAGAAAGTGGCTTTACAGAAGAAGAAAATGGTGTTAAGAAAAAAACGATAACCAAACAACCCACTTTCCAATTCAAAAGCGATCTGCAAGTTGGCGCGCAAGGCAGTGAAGTCCGAGAATTGCAAAAATGTTTAGCCCAAGACGCCACTATTTATCCCGCTGGAGAAATTACTGGTTATTTTGACGAAAAAACCAAAGAGGCAGTAATTAAATTCCAAGAAAAATATAAAGAAGAAATCCTAACTCCTTATGGATTAAATGCGGGTACGGGCAGCGTTTTAAAAGCCACGCGAGATAAATTAAATCAACTTTGCGCTGCTTCATCAAGCGAATCTTACTTGCTTTCTTTTAACTTAATCACGGTTGATCAACCTATTTTGGTAAAATTGGCTTCACTTTTAAAAAAGCAATGGGAAAAACTTGGTATAAAAATTGAAATAAAAACAGTAACGTCCCCTGAATTAACAGAAGAGTTCATTAGACCAAGAAATTATGAAATGCTTCTTTTGGGTCAATCTCTAGATATAATTCCCGATCCTTTTCCTTTTTGGCACTCTTTCCAAATTCGCGATCCTGGTTTAAATTTAAGTAATTATCAAAATAAAGAAGTTGATAAATTATTGGAACAAGCCCGCCAATCTTCGCTTGAAGAAAAAGAAACTAGAGAAATGGCTCTTAATAAATTCCAAAATCTATTAATTGAAGATGCGCCGGCTATTTTTCTTTATAATCCAGATTTTCTCTATTTGGTCTCTTCAGAAATTAAAGGCATCGCGCCGCAACAATTTATTGCCGACCCCAGCCAAAGATTTTCTGAAATAGAAAATTGGTATATCAAAACAGCTCGAAAATGGAAATAATTTATGAAAAATAAAAAACCGGAAATCAGATATCTTTTTGATCTAAAAAAGGTTCTCTATGACCAAAAATGGTTAAAAACTGCTCAAAATTTTCCACTTTATTTTATGTATCGCGGCATTAAAAGAAAAAACGGTCTGAGATACGACTTAACTATTATTCCGCCAAAAAAACTGGGGCAAGAATTTGTTAAAACACTGGGGCATGAGCATCTGAATAATTATGGTGAGTTATATCTAGTTTTAAAAGGAGAAGCAATCTATTTAATCCAACGCTCTCAAAAAAATAAAAAAAATCAGATTGTTATTAAAGACATTTATGCGGTCAAAGCCAAAAAAGGACAAGTTGTGATAATTCCACCTGGCTATGGCCATATTACGATTAATCCCTCAACAAAAAAGCTAAAAATGGCTAATTGGGTTTTTGAAAAATGTAAAAATAGTTATCAAATTTTTAAAAAAATGCGGGGTGGTGGTTATTTTTATACAATAAATGGTTGGCAAAAAAATAAAAATTACGCTTTTGTGCCGCAATTAAAATTTAAAAGGCCGCTTAAAAATTTGCCTACTAATTTGAATTTTTTACTCTATGCCCCAAAAAATTAAAAAAGCCATTATTTTAATAGGCGGTCTCGGTACCAGATTTCTGCCATTAAGTAAAGTGGTGACCAAAGAATTTTGGCCCTTAGTTGATAAACCAATCATTCAATATATAATAGAAGAAGCAATCCGGGCAAAGGTTAAAGAAATTATTTTTGTTCTACGGCCCAAAGATAGGAATATTATTAATTATTTCCAAAAAAATCCTCGTTTGGAAAAAATTTTAAAAAAGAAAAAGGATATCAAGCTGCTGGCCGCGTTAAAAATTTTACAGAATTTGGCTCGGCAAGTATTATTTTCTTATGTTTATCAAAAACAACCATTAGGCGATGGCCATGCTGTTAAACAAGCGGAAAAATTGGCGAAAAAAGAACCTTGTTTGGTTTTATTTAGCGATGATGTGGTTGAGGCAAAAATTTCCTGCGGCCAACAGTTAATTAAGGTTTTTAATCAATATCAAAAACCGGTCATCGCTTTGGCTAGATTGCCCAAAGAAAAATTATCTTCTTATGGCATTGTTAAAACGAAAAAAATAGCGCCCCACCTTTACCAAATTGAAGGGATTGTTGAAAAACCAAGTATTAATAAAGCCCCTTCTAATTTAGCGATTGTTGGGAAATATATTATTGACGCTTCTGTTTTTAATTTCTTACAGAAAAAAATAACCACCAAGGGTGAAATAAGATTAAGCGGTATTTTTAACGAAATGATAAAAAATGGCCAAACTATTTATGGTTATGAATTTAATGGCAAATGGTTAGAATGCGGCAATAAATTAGCCTATCTCAAATCGAATTTATATCTTAGCTTAAAACACCCTCAATTTGGCAAAGAGCTTAAAAAATTTTTAAATCAAGAAAAGCTAATTTAAGCCGAGGTGGCGGAATTGGCAGACGCAACGGCTTCAGGAGCCGTCGGACGCAAGTCTGTGTGGGTTCAAATCCCACCCTCGGCATTAAATAATTAAAAATTATGCACAAAACAACCAATCTACGAATTATTCCATTGGGCGGATTAGGCGAAGTTGGACGCAATATGACAATCTTTGAAGTAAAAGACAAAATTTTAATTTGTGATATGGGTTTTCGAATGCCGGAAGAAGATATGCCAGGTGTCGATTATATTATTCCCAACCTCGCCTATCTCAAAAATAAAAAAAATAATATTTTAGGAATTGTTTTCACTCATGGCCATTATGATCATATTGGCGCTGTGCCTTATTTAATAGGTAAAATTTGGCATCCCAATTTAACTATGTATGCTTCGCCTCTTACTCGCGGTATCATAATCAAAAGACAAGAAGACTTCCCTCATCAGCCGCCGCTTAAAATTACTGAAATAAAAAACGGCTCAAAAATAAAAATAGGGCCTTTTAAGATAGAATTCTTCCGCCAAAATCATAATATTCCTGATAATTTGGGTTTCTTTATGGAAACACCAGTGGGCAATCTGGTCCATACATCTGATTTTAAATTCGACCCAACGCCTGTTAATGATCTGCCAACTGATTTTCAAAAATTAAAAACATTGGCTGCCAGAAAGGTGTTACTTTTACTTTCTGATTCAACTGGCGCTGAAGAAGAAAATCACTCGCTTTCTGAGCAAATAATTGAAAAAAATCTAGAAGAGATTTTTAAAAAAGCCAAAGGCCGAATTATCGCGACAACCTTTGCCTCTTTAATCAACCGAATTCAACAAATAATTAGTTTATCTGAAAAATATGGTCGGAAGGTTGTAATTGAAGGTTATTCGATGAAAAGCAATATAGAAATCTGTCGTGCCTTGGGTTATCTCAAAATTAAAAAAGGAACAATTATTAAAACAAAACAAATCCAAGATTATCCAGATTCTAAAATAACTATTTTATGCACTGGCGCGCAAGGCGAAGGTTCGGCCGTCTTAATGAAAATAGCCACTAAAGAACATCCTTTAATTCAAATTAAAAAAGGAGATAATATTATCCTTTCTTCTTCAGTAATCCCGGGCAACGAACGAACAGTGCAAAACATCAAAGATGATTTATTGCGCCAAGGCGGTCGGGTTTTTCATTATAAAATAATGGATATCCACGCGGGTGGTCACGCGCAAAAAGAAGAATTAAAAGAAATGCTCCAAATCATGCAACCCAAATTTTTTATGCCTATCCATGGTCAGTATTCTATGTTGGTGGCTCATGCTGAGATTGCTAAAGAAATTGGTATGCCGGAAAAAAATATTGTAATTGCGGAGAATGGCCAGATTATTAATGTAAATCCAGAAAAAATTTTTGTAGAAAAAACCTCTGTGCCAGCCAATTATGTTATGGTTGACGGTTTGGGAATAGGCGATGTGGGTGAAATTGTTTTACGGGACAGACAAATGCTGGCTAAAGATGGAATGTTTGTGATTGTGGTTGTGGTTGATAAAAAAACAGGTCAAGTCAAGGGCTCGCCCGACGTTATCTCAAGGGGATTTATTTATCTAAGAGAATCAAAACAATTATTAAAAGATACGCGCCAGCAAGTTATTGAAATAGTTCATCGAGCAACTGGTTCTGGCGGCGCTGTTAATTGGACCTATATCAAAGATGAAATCAGAAATAAAATAGGCCAATTCTTTTTTAATCGCACGCAACGCCGACCAATGATTTTACCGGTTGTCATTGAAGTATAATGTATTATAATTAAAAATAATCAATTAAATCATATGCGTATTTTTAGCGGCATTCAACCAACCGGTAAGTTACATATTGGTAATTATTTGGGAGCGGTTAAACAATGGCTTGAGTTTCAAGAAAAAAATGAATGCATTTTTTGTATTGTTGATCTTCACGCTCTTACTTCGCCTTATAATCCCAGCGCCCTGCAAGATTTAATTTTGGAAAAAGCAATTATTTATTTAGCGGCTGGAATTGATCCCAATAAATCCATTATTTTTGTTCAGTCGCAAGTTAAAGAACATACAGAATTATGTTGGCTATTAAACACTGTAACGCCTATCGGCGATTTAAAACGAATGACTCAATTTAAGGAAAAAGCAAAAAAATTTGAAAAAAACCTTAACGCTGGTCTTCTGAATTATCCTATTTTAATGGCGGCTGATATTCTTTTGTATCAAACAGATTTGGTGCCGGTGGGCGAAGACCAAAAACAACATGTAGAATTGGCTCGGACAATTGCGCGAAAATTTAATCAAAAATTTGGTCCAGTGTTTAAAATCCCTGAGATTAAACTGCCAAAAGTAGGAGCCAAAATAATGAGTTTAACCGAGCCAACAAAAAAAATGTCAAAAAGCGACCCACCAGAAAGTTATATTGCTTTATTTGATGAACCAGAAGAAATTAAAGCGAAAATTAAAAAAGCCGTGACTGATCCGGGTAAAATTATTAAATACAACAAAAAATTAAAGCCCGGCATTTCTAATTTATTGACTATTTATTCTCTTTTCTCCGGTAAATCAATCAAAGAAATAGAAAAACAATTCCATGGTAAAAAATATAATGAATTTAAAAATTCTTTAGCCAATCTTTTAATTAATTCATTAGAACCATTTCGCCGAAAAAAACAAGAATTGCTGACCCGGGAGGTCTATTTAAGAGAAGTTTTAAACCAAGGAGCAAAGCAAGCTCAAATTTTGGCCAATTCAACCATACAAGAAGTTAGAAAAAAAATGGGTCTGGTTTAAAATTTTCCATTCTCTTGGATCTCTCTGATAATTGATTTTATTTCTTGAATCTTTTCTTTCATTAAATTTCTTTCTTTTGCTTCAACAACCAACCTCATCACTGGCTCGGTATTTGAGGGTCGAACCAAAAACCACCAATCGGAAAAATCAATTCTTAAACCATCTAATTTTGAAATTTCTCCTTTGGAGAACTTATTCGCCAATCTGGCCAATAATTTCTCTCTTACTGCTGGTAAATTAAGTTTTTTTATTTTGAAATTTATCTCACCAGAATGAAAATATCTCTGAAATGGCTTAATGATTTGGGAAAATGGTTTGGGATAATTATTGGAAATACTCTCTAAAGTTTTCAGCAAAACGAAAATTGGACACTCGGCAAAATAATAATCTTGATGATAATAATGGCCAGAAAGCTCTCCGCCAAAAATAATTTTTTCTTTTCTCATCTTTTCTTTTATTAAAGAATGGCCTATTTTCCAAACAATCGGCTGTCCACCAGTCTCTTTAATTATTTCTTCCACGCTATTGCTAGAACGAATATCGTAAAGAAATTTGCCGCCTCCTTTTTCTCGGAGAATTAATTGAGATATTAGGCCAGTAATTAAATCGCCCGAAACTCTTCTCCCCCGCTCATCAACAAAAACAATCCGATCGCCATCGCCATCAAAAGCCACTCCCAAATCAGCTTTTTTTCTTTTAACAGTTGAACAAAGAACTTTCAGATTTTCTTTTTTTAATGGATCGGGTAGATGGTTGGGGAATAAACCATTTAATTCAGAAAAAAGATGATAAATTTGACACTTAATGGGTAAGAATCGATTTATTTTTTTAAAAAGCTTGGGAATCAATATGCTAGGAACCGCATTGGCTGTATCAATAACAATTCTCAAACTTGGTCTTTTTTTCTCCTGTTTTTTTTGAAAAAAACTAAAATTAAACTGTAAATAATCATTTAAATAGTTTTTGTTTATTATTTTACCTTTTTTTCTTCTGACTTCCGGAATAATTGATGATGCCAGTTTTTTTATTTCTAATAAACCACTTTGACCACTAATAGGCACTGCCCCTTGTTTAATAAATTTAAAGCCATTATAATTAGGCGGATTATGAGAAGCGGTAATATAAATACCGCCGGCAAATTGATATTTTCCGCCAACCCAATAAAACATTGGACTAGTGCACAAACCCAAATTAATCACCTCAACATCCTCCACAAAAAGACCTCTGGTTAAGGCCTGAAAAAGATTGTTTGAAGAAACTCGATTATCTTGACCAACAATAACTCTTAACTTTTTTTTATTTTTTTGTTTTAGAAATCTAACAAAAGCACGGCCAATTAAATAGGCTGTCTGTTCATTAATTTCAATAGGATAAATCCCCCGAATATCATAAGTCCGGAAAATAGTTGGTATAAGATTGATTTTCATATCTTTATATTATATGATTATATCATATTAAATATCATAAATCTATGAGTTTCTCAGTGGCCATTGTTGGCTTGCCCAATGTTGGCAAATCAACTTTATTTAAGGCCTTAACCAAAAAACCAGTAACCATTGCTAATTATCCGTTTACCACTGTTCAGCCAAATAGAGGCGTAATCGCCGTGCCTGACGAAAGATTAACAAAAATTGCTCAAATCATTCAACCGGAAAAAATCACGCCTACCATAATTGAGTTTGTTGATATTGCTGGTCTGGTTAAAGGCGCTCACCGAGGCGAAGGTTTAGGCAATCAATTTTTGGCTCAAATTAGAAATTGCGATGCCATTCTAATGGTTTTGCGCGGATTTAATAATCCTGATGTAGAAAATGTTCTTCAGGAAATTAATCCACAAAAAGAATTAGAAATTCTCCGCTTGGAGCTTTTAATGAAGGATTTAGAAGGTTTAGAAAATCTAATAAGAAAATTAGAGTCCGAGGCCAAATCAAAAAATAAATTAATTTTAAAAAAACTTTCCCTCTGCCAAAAAATTAAAGAGGGGGTTGTTAAAGAAAAACTAATTTCTGAAATAAACCTAAATGAAGATGAAAAACTAATGTTAAAAGAATATCAATTTTTAACTGCCAAGCCTATTTTTTATCTCTTAAATATCAATCATCAAACCAAAACAAATTTTTCTTTAACTCATTTGGCCATCAATCTAAAAGAGGAAGGTGAATTAATTGATCTTTCTGAAGATGAAATAAAAGAATTAAACCTAAAATCGCATCTTGACCAATTAATTTTGGCTTGCTACAATATTCTTGATTTAATTACTTTTTATACGGCTGTCGGCAAAAAGGAAACAAGGGCTTGGACATTAAAAAGAGGGTTAAGATGTCCTCAGGCCGGCGGAATTGTTCATTCTGATTTTGAAAAAAAATTTATCCGGGCAGAAGTAATTACTTGGCAAAAACTCATTGAAGCGGGTTCGTGGTCTAAAGCAAAAGAATTGGGTTGGTTAAAAATTGTTGGTCATGATTATCTTGTCCAAGACGGCGATATAATTGAATTTAAAATTTAACTCAAAAATGAAAAACTACGAATTAACTTATTTAATTTCAAATGAATTAACTGAAGAAGAAGCGCAAAATCTTCAGAACAAAATTGTCTCTTACATCCAAGAAGAGGGCGGTATTTTAATTAATCAAAGAACGCCAATTAAAAAAACATTGGCTTATCCGGTGAAAAAAAAATCGCAAGCTTATTTGGCTGTAATTAGTTACCAGCTACTGCCAGAAAAATTGAGCAATTTAGAAAAAAAGATAAAAACAGAATTTCATCTCCTTCGTTATTTAATTGTGGTTCTGCCAACCATATTGCCCTCAACAAAACCAAAACCAAAACTAATTAAACCAGTAATCAAACCATCACCAACCAAACAAGCCAAGGTTGAATTAAAAGAAATTGAAAAAAAATTAGATGAAATATTAGACATTACTTAAAAGTCGATTATATTAATATTAACTAAATAAAATTACTTATGAATTTAAATAAAGTTTTTTTACTCGGTCGACTCACTAATAACCCGGAAAACAGAGTTCTACCCTCAGGCCAATCAGTTGCCTCCTTTGGTTTGGCTACGAGTCGCTTTTTTACTGATAAAAACAACCAAAAACAACAACAAACTGATTTTCATAATATTGTTTTATTTGGCAAATTAGCTGATATTGCCAATCAATATCTTAAAAAGGGCTCTTTGGTTTTAATTGAAGGGAGAATCCAAACCAGGTCCTGGCAAGGATCTGATGGCAGCAAAAAGTATCGCACTGAAATAATCGGCGAAAGACTTCAATTAGGACCGAAATCAGCCGCTGTTCCTCAACCTATTGATGATGGCGCCAAAGAAATTAAAGACCAAGCTGTGGAAGAAATACCCATTATTGAAGAATCGGAAAATACAGAAATTGATATAAAAGATATTCCTTTTTAAGTTATGCCGGATCAATGTTTTTTTTGTCAAAGAAATATAAATTACCTTGATTTTAAAGAAACAGCGCTTTTGCGACGTTTTATTTCAGCCAGCGGGAAGATTAAACCGCGAAAAAAAACCGGCGTTTGCGCCAGTCATCAAAGAAAATTAGCTAAAGCTATTAAAAGAGCCAGACAATTAGCCCTCCTCTCGCCGACTGCTAAGTAAAACAGCTTCTTTTATTTTTTCAGCAATCGCTGGATTGTTTCTTAAATATTCCTTGCTGGCCTCCATTCCTTGACCCAGTTTAATTTCGTTAAATTGCAACCAACTGCCGGCTTTTTTTATTACATTAGCTTTTAAACCAGCGTTCAAAATATCGCCAAAATAAGAAATACCTTCATTATAAAATATATCAAATTCAGCCACTTTAAACGGTGGCGCAACTTTATTTTTAACTATCTTTGCTTTAACCCGCGAACCAACTATTTCTTCTTTTTGTTTAATTTGCGCAATCCTTCTTAAATCAATTCTTACTGAAGCATAAAATTTTAAAGCCAAACCTCCTGGCGTTGTCTCAGGATTGCCAAACATCACGCCAATTTTCATTCTGGTTTGATTTAAAAAAATAACAATGGTTTTTGTCTTGGCAACAATACCAGAGAGTTTTCTCAAACATTGGCTCATTAAACGGGCCTGTAAACCAATTTGTAAATCGCCTATTTCGCCATTAATCTCGGCTTGGGGCGTCAAAGCAGCCACTGAATCAACCACTATGACATCAACTTCGCCTGACCGCACCAAAGATTCAACAATTTGTAGAGCCTGTTCACCAGAATCTGGTTGAGAGATTAATAAATCCTCAACCTTTACGCCAATTCTTCGAGCATAATCAGGATCCAAGGCATGTTCAGCATCAATAAAAGCAGCAGTTCCGCCTCTTTTTTGCGCTTCGGCGCAAACATGCAAAGCCAAAGTGCTTTTACCCGAACTTTCTGGCCCAAAAATTTCAATAATTCGACCACGCGGCATCCCGCCCACTCCCAAGGCTAAATCTAAGGAAAGCGAACCAGTGGGGATAGCGTCAACATTGACTGCAGCCACTTCCTTTAATTTCATAATCGCTCCTTCGCCAAATCGCTGTTTAATTTCAGCGACCACCTCGCTTAAATTGGCTTCCTCATTTTTTATTTTTTTCTTTGCTGTCATAGAGCTTATAAATTTATTTTAAACTAAAATTAAACTTTTTTCCATTCCTCTTCTTCATTATCTTCATCAATTGCTTGATAGTCATCTTTTTTTAATAGAATTTCTCTGGGTTTAGCGCCATCCGCTGGCCCAACAATTCCTTCTTTCTCTAACATATCTAATAATCGAGCGGCGCGCGCATAGCCAATCCTTAATTTCCTTTGCAAAAAAGAAGCTGAGGCTTTTTGAGTTTCAATAATTATTCTCTTTGCTTCTTCATATAATGGATCTTCTTCGCCAGTGAATTCATCAAAAAGAAGATTTTCCCCTTCTCCAGTTTCTAAAATTCGCTGTAAATCTTCGGCTAAATGATTTTCTGTTAATTTTTGCTCTTGTTTTAAAATTTCTTTTTGATTTCTAATATAAGTTGTTACCTTTTCCACTTCTTTTTCTGAAACATAAGCGCCCTGAATTCTTTTTGGTTTTGAAGTATCGGCTGAAATAAAAAGCATATCGCCACTGCCCAAAAGTTTCTCAGCGCCAGCCATATCTAAAATCGTTCGACTATCAACTTGAGAAGCAACCTGAAAAGTCACTCGTGAAGTGATATTGGCTTTAATTAAACCGGTAATGACCTCAACTGATGGTCTTTGGGTAGCCACGACTAAATGAATCCCCACTGCTCTAGCCATCTGGGCTAATCTCACAATACCTGCCTCCATTTCTCGTCCTTTGGCAGCCATTAAATCGGCTAATTCATCAATAATCAAAATAATATAGGGCATTGGCTTTTCTTTTTCTTTTAAGATTTTTTTATTATAACTTTCGATATTGCGCGAATCATTAGTTGATAAAAGATCAAATCTCCTCTCCATTTCATTAGTCAACCATTTTAAGGCATTAACAGTTTTTACCGCATCAAAAATAACTGGCGCTAAAAGATGGGGCAGGTCTCGATAAGCGGAAAATTCTACTCGTTTCGGATCAACCAAAATAAACCGTAAATTTTCTGGCGAATTACGATAAAGCAAACTTAGAATCAAAGAGTTTAAAAAAATTGTTTTACCAGTACCAGTGGCGCCAGCCACTAATAAATGGGGCATTTTGGCTAAATCAGCATAACAAGCCGCGCCAGATACATCTTTGCCCAAAACAATTGTTAAATAAGAAGGATTATTTTGAAACTCGGGATTAGCAATCAAATCTCTTAACCTAATCTGGCATCTGATTTTATTAGGCACTTCAATGCCAACCAATGATTTTCCAGGAATAGGCGCTTCAATTCTAATTGGATGACTAGCCAGGGCCAAGGCAAGATTATTAGATAAAGCAGTAATTTTAGAAAGCTTAATCCCCTCAGCTGGTTTCAATGTATATTGAGTAACAGTCGGACCAATATTTACTTCTGACATTTCCACTGATAAACCAAAATTTTCTAAGGTTTTTTTGATAATTGCGGAATTGGTAATAACATCACCAGCTGCTGCCTTGCCCCTGTCTTTTTCTAACAACTCTAAAGGCGGTATTTTATAACCTTGTTCGACTACTAATTTGATTGGCGCTTCTTCTTTTTGTTTTGTCTCTAAAATTGTCTCAGTTGATTTTAATGAAGTTTCTTTAATTTCAGGTTCAATTTTTTGAACTTTAAATTTAGGAACAAAAATTTTCTTAATTAATGAAGGTTTTTCCTTTACAATTAAAGTATCTTGCTCGCCAATCTGTTTTATCTTTGGCCCCCTAATAAAATACCAAAAGATTAATCCGCCAATAACAATTAAACTAATAAAAATAATCTTGGTAACTATACTGCCAAAAAATTTCAAAAATGGCCAAACCAATAAATAACCAATTTTCCCGCCATTGCCTGATTCAAAACTTTCAACTAAACCAGCTAGGCCCAAGATTAAAATAAAAATTGCCAAAATGCCGGTGGTTAAAAAATTTTTATTTCTAATAAGAAAAAGGGTGAGCGCGCCCAAAACTAAAATCACTGGAACAAAAAAAGTTACTGGTTTGCCAATTAAAAAAATTAATCCCCTCATTAAAAATAAACCAGCTCGACCAGCCAAATCAAAGAAACTTAAAATAATAATAACGGCAATAAGAAAAACGCCGATAGCCAAAATCCATTTCTTTACCTCGCTGGGCAAAATAAATATTGGTTTTTTTTCTTTTTTATTTTTATTATTATTTTTATTTATTTTCTTTTTCTTTCTGACCATTGTCTTGTTTTATTATATTGTTTTCCAGTTCAACAAAATCTTTCCTAAAATTAGTGCCAGCTGGAATAAGTTTCCCTAAAATAACATTTTGTTTCAATCCAATTAATTTATCTTCTTTACCGGCTAAAGCGGCCTTGATTAAAACACGCGAGGTTTCTTGAAAGGAAGCGGCTGAAAGAAAACTACTGGTAGTTAAAGCCACCCGGGAAATACCCAATAAAATAATGTTGCCCTTAGCCAATTTCTTTTTTTCCTTTTTAAGACGCTTGTTTTGTTCTAAAAAATCTGCCTTCTCAACAATCTCTCCAGGAGAAAACAAAGAATCGCCTGGATCTTTAATTTTAACACGAGAAAACATCTGACGACAAACTATTTCAATATGTTTATCATGAATTAAAGCTCCTTGCGAGGTGTAAATTTTTTGTATTTCTTTAAGGATGTAACGAGATGCCTCTTCTTGACCAACCAATTTAAATAATTCTCTCAATTCTAAATTTCCTTCGCAAAGCTGCTGCCCTTTTTTAACCTCTTGTCCAAGTGTAACCCAAAGAGCTGTTTTGGGAGGAGCTTTACATTCAATAATTTCTTCTGTTGTGGCGGGTAAATTTTTTTTCTTTTTCTTTTTTTCTTTGGTCGCGGTTGATTTGTGTTCGGATGTTTTAATTGGTTGAATTTTTATTATTTGATCTTTGGTAATTTCAATTACTTTACCGTCAACTGGTGATATAACTGCTTGATTGTGGGGCGTTCTGACCTCAAAAATTTCTTGAACGCGCGGCAAACCCATAGTAATATCGCCACCGCCAGCTACACCGCCTGTATGAAAAGTTCTCATGGTTAACTGCGTTCCGGGTTCGCCAATTGATTGAGCAGCCACAACCCCCACTGCTTCGCCCAATTTAATTAATTGGTTATTACCCAAATCCCAACCATAACATTTTTGGCAAACTCCTCGTAAAGAACGACATGTTAAAGGACTTCTGATTCTAACTTTTTCAATTTTGGCTTTTACTATTTTTTCTGCTTTTGCCCAATCAATAATTTCACCTGGTTGGCAAATCCCTTTAATCTCGTCTAAACAAACCCTACCCAAAATTTTGAAAACAAAATTTTGGCCAATCTCATCAGCCTCTTTTCGCCAAACAACCCATCCTTTCTTATCACCGCAATCTTCTTCTAAAACAATAACATCATGAGTCACATCAATTAAACGACGAGTCAAATAACCGGCAGTTGAAGTGCGTAGGGCTGTATCAGCTGTTCCTTTTCTAGCGCCATGGGTGGAAATAAAATACTCCAAAACATCAAATCCCTCTTTAAAAGAACTTTTAATTGGTAATTCAATAATTTGCCCAGCCGGATTAATTACCAAACCTTTCATGCCCATCATTTGAACCACTTGACCCCAAGAACCACGCGAACCAGAATCAATAATTTTAAAAACTGAATTATTGGCGGGTAGAATTTTCGGGACCAACTCTTCAATCTTGGTTTTGACCCGGCTCCAAATAGCAATTATTTTTGAACCCTTTTCTTCTTTAGAAAGAAAACCTTTTTTATAATAATCTTCAACCCGGGCTATTTCTTTCTCTGCTTCAATAAAAATATTTTCTTTTTCTGGTGGTATGACTAAATCAACCATACTCCAAGAAACGCCAGACCAAGTTGAATACTCAAAACCCAATTCTTTTATTCTATCAAAAATCTCGCTTGTTCGCTGATAATCATATTTCTTGATAACTTCGCGGCTAATCCTTTCTAAATCTTTAATTTTGATTGTGGAATTTTGAAAAGGAAAATCATCGGGAAAACATTCGTTAAAAAGAATCCGGCCCACTGTTGTTTCAACTAAAGTGTTTTCATTTTTTAATCTTACTTTTATTTTTGCCTGTAAATCAATTAAGCCAAGTTCATAAGCCAAAATAGCTTCTTTTTTATCTGAAAATACTTTATTTTCGCCTTGCGCTCCTTGTTTAATTTCTGTTAAATGATAACAGCCCAGACTAATATCCTGATATAAGGTTACAATTGGCACACCACTGGCTGGCTTTAAAACATTTAAACTAGATAACATAATTTCTCGCGCTTCTTTTTGGCTTATATCTGATAATGGCAAATGAACAGCCATTTGATCACCATCAAAATCAGCATTAAAAGCCCGACAAACCAAAGGATGAATTCTAATAGCTTCGCCTTCAACTAATTTCGGATAAAAAGCCTGAATGCCTAAACGATGCAAGGTTGGAGCCCGATTTAATAAAACCAGTTTGTCTTTTACCACTTCTTCTAAGGCTGCCCAAACTTCTTCTGTCTCATCATCAATTAAACGAGCGGCTGCCCGGGTATTTAAAGCTAATTCTTTTTCTAAAAGTCGTCTAATAACAAACGGTTTAAAAAGCTCTAAAGCCATTTTTTTAGGAAGACCCACTTCATTAAATTTCAATTCTGGACCAACCACAATTACTGAACGTCCAGAATAATCCACTCTTTTGCCTAAAAGATTCTGTCGGAAACGGCCTTGTTTGCCTTTTAAAATATCAGCTAAAGACCTTAAAAGCCTTTTCCCGCCAGTCGTAGCTGCAGTTACTGTGCCCTTTCTCATACTATTATCAATTAAAGCATCAACTGCTTCCTGAAGCATTCTCTTTTCATTTCTAACAATTACTTCAGGCGCGTTAATCTCTAAAAGATATTTTAATCGATTATTGCGATTAATAACTCGCCGATAAAGATCATTTAAATCAGAAGAAGCATAACGACCTCCGTCTAATTGGACCATTGGTCTTAAGTCGGGCGGCAAAACTGGTAAAACAGTTAAAAACATCCATTCTGGTCTGACGCCAGCTTGATCAAGATTTTGGAATAATCTTAATCTAAGTAAAATTTTTCTTTTATTAAGCGATCTTGATTTTTCTAATTCTTTTTTTAACTCTGTTATTTTTTGTTTTAGATCAATTTTTTCAAAAATTTTTCTCAAAACTTCAGCGCCAGTACCTGCCTCAAAAATTTCGCCATATCTTAAAGAAAGTTGATGATAAGCCAATTCTGAAATAATCTTTAACGGTCTAATTTCCATAACTTCTTGCTTGGCATTATCGCGCGCTGTTTTTAAATCACCTAGCTTTGCTTTTTGCTTCTTATTTTTTTTCAAGGCCTTTACTTTAGCGGCATATTCTTTATCAATTTGCTCTAAAAATTTTTTCTTAGCTTCTTCATTAACACTGGTAATAATATAAGCTGCGAAATAAATCACTTTTTCTAATTGCTGCATGGGAATATCTAAAATTAATCCTATCGAAGAAGGTACTCCCTTTAAAAACCAAATATGCGAACAGGGAACAGCCAGTTTAATATGTCCCATCCTTTCGCGTCTTACTTGAGATTTTGTTACTTCAACACCACACCGGTCGCAAACTACTCCTTTATAACGAATTCTTTTATATTTACCGCAATAACATTCATAATCTTTGGTCGGTCCAAAAATTTTTTCACAGAATAAACCATCTTTCTCTGGTCTTTGGGTACGATAATTAATAGTTTCTGGCTTGGTTACTTCACCATGGCTCCAACTTAAAATCTCTTCTGGTGAAGCCAATTTTATTCTAATTGCTTCTAAATCTTGAACGCGCATAATTGAATATTGAATAATTTATTTTATTTTTGGATTTTCTTTATTATTTAATTTTTTTTCTTTTACTTCTATACCAAAACCCATTGATTTTAATTCAGCCATCAACAAATTGAATGAAGCGGGAATATTAGGATTTTTTATTTTTTCTCCTTTTAAAATTGCCTCGTAAGCTGCGGCTCGACCCAAAACATCATCTGACTTAATGGTTAACATTTCTTGTAAAGAATAAGCTGCGCCATATCCCTCCAATGCCCAGACCTCCATCTCGCCAAATCTCTGACCGCCAAATTGGGCCTTTCCGCCCAAAGGTTGCTGAGTAATTAAAGAATATGGCCCAATGCTTCTCATATGAATTTTATCCTCAACCATATGTATAAGTTTCATCATATAAATATAGCCCACAGTAATTTTTTCTGAAAAGGGCAGTCCGGTCCGACCATCGTATAAAGTAACTTTACCATCTTCTGGTAAACCAGTTAATTTCAATTCTTTTTTAATATCTTCTTCTGTAGCGCCAGATAAAGCTGGCGTAATCGCCTGATACCCTAAAATTTTTGCCGCCCAACCTAAATGGGTCTCCAGAATCTGACCCAAATTCATACGGGAAGCCACGCCCATTGGATTCAAAATAATATCAACTGGCGTACCATCAGCCAAAAAAGGCATTTCTTCAACCGGCAAAATCTTTGAAATTATTCCTTTATTGCCATGCCGGCCAGCCAATTTATCGCCAATTTTTATCTTTCTTAACTCGGCCACCTCCACTTCAATTCTCTTAATTACACCGGGCTCCAACTTACAGCCTAATTCCCGCGAGAAAATTTTTACTCCCACCACTTTTCCTTTCTTGCCGTGTTCCATTAATAAAGAAGTATCTCTAACCTCTTTGGCTTTTTCACCAAAAATTGCCTTTAATAACCTTTCTTCTGGTGTTAAATCAGTTTCGCTTTTTGGAGAAATTTTACCCACTAATATATCTTTGGAATTAACTTCTGCGCCGATTCTAACAATACCTTCTTCGTCTAAATCTTTTAGTCTCTCCTCTGAAACATTGGGAATATCGGCTGTGGTCATTTCCGGACCTAATTTGGTTTCTCTAACATCACAAAAGAAATTTTCAATACAGATAGACGCAAATAAATCATCTTTTACCAATCTTTCGGAGATAATAATTGAATCTTCAAAATTACCGCCGCGCCAAGGCATAAAAGCCACTAAAATATTCTGACCCAAAGCCAATTGTCCCTGCGTTATGGCTCCGCCATCAGTTAAAATATCGCCTTTTTTTACTCTTTGTCCTTTTTTAACAATTGGTTTCTGATGAAGACAAGTATATTGATTTGTTCTGATAAAATTTCTTAAATAATAAACTTTTTCCCTAATTTTACCTGAATTATCTTTAAATTTTAATTTAATATGGCTCGCATCAACTTCAGTTATCAGGCCGTTCTCCTCGGCTACGACAACTTGATCTGAATCTTGAGCCACTTTTCTTTCAATGCCGGTAGCCACCAAGGGCGGATCAGGTTTAACCAAAGGCACGGCCTGGCGTTGCATATTAGAACCCATTAGAGCCCGATTGGCATCATCATTTTGTAAAAAAGGAATGCAAGAAGTGGCCACTGAAATTGATTGTTCGGACGAAACATCAATAAAATCAATTTTTTCCCGTTCAATAATGCCTGGTTCACCCTTTATTCGCGCCTCCACTTTCTTAGAAATAATATAACCCTGTTTATTAATCGGCACTCTGCCTGAAGCAATATTATATTTCTCTTCCTCATAAGCATTTAAATAATGAACTTCATTAGTTATTTTATTTTTTTCAACCTTAAAATAAGGAGTTTCTAAAAAACCATAAGGATTAAGCCGAGCAAATAAACTTAAATGGCCAACCAAACCAATGTTTGGTCCTTCTGGTGTCTGAATTGGGCAAATACGGCCATAGTGTGACGGCTGAACATCGCGCACTTCAAAACCCGCCCTTTCTCTAGTTAAGCCACCCGGGCCGGTAGTTGATAATCTTCTCTTATGTTCTAATTCAGCCAAAGGATTATTATTGTCCATAAATTGAGCCAATTGCGAAGAACTGAAAAATTCTTTCACTACAGCCATAAAGGGCCGCGGATTAATTAATTGAGACGGCATGACGGTTCTAATATCTAAAGTTGACATTTTATCTTTAATAATTCTTTCCATCCGCATCAGGCCTACCCTTAATCTGTTTTGTAAGATTTCATTTAATGTCCTAACGCGACGGTTGCCCAAATGATCAATTTGATCAGGTTTGGCTTCGGGGGTATTGTTTAAACGAATAATCTCTCTGAGAGTAGCAATTACATCCTCTTTTTTTAAAGTCCGATCGTCGGTTGAGATTTCTTTCTCTAACTCTTTCTGTGTTTTTTTTCTTTGTTTTGTTTTAGCCACAACAGGGAATAATTCAGGCAATCTTTGCCATATCTTCCAACGACCAACCTTGGATAAATCATATCTGGCAAAATTAAAAAACATATTTTCAATCATTTCTTTAGCCACATCAGGAGCCACCAAATCGCCTGGCCTTAATCTTTGATAAATTTCTATTAAAGCCTCGGTTTGATTATGGGTCGGATCTTTTTTTAATGTTTCTTCAATATATTTTATTTCTCCTCTATCCACATCTTGAAATAATTCTTTGATGGCTTCATCTTTTTCAAAACCAAACGCCCGCAAAAGGGTGGTGCTCATTATTTTTCTTTTTCGGTCTATCTTAACACTAATCACGCCATTGGATTCGGTCCCAAATTCCAGCCAAGAACCACGATTGGGAATAATTTTGGCGCCAAAACAATCTCGACCAGCGATTCTCTCTCTGGTAAAGAAAACGCCGGGCGAACGGACTAACTGAGAAATTACGACTCGTTCCACACCATTAACAATAAAAGTTCCTCTGTCGGTCATCAGAGGAAAATCTGTAAAAAACACTTCTTGTTCTTTGGTCTCTTTGGTTTTTAAATTAACCAATCTGGTTTTCACTTTTAAAGACGCCTCATAAGAATCATTGTTCTGTTTTGCCTCTAAATCTGTCTTATATTTTGGCTCATCTAATTTATAATCCAAAAACCAAAGTTCTAATTCTTTGCCTGTATAATCTCTGATAGGAGAAACCTCTTGAAGCAATTCCTTTAAATCTCTTTCCCAAAATAAACGCCAATTATCTTTTTGAATTGAAACCAAATAGGGTAGGGGTAGAGAAAATTGTGTTTTGCCAAAGTTTTTAATCTCCATAAAATTATTTAAATTTTATTCAAGCGCCAAATCAGAATTAAAATAAAATCCCTTGAAATAACGAAATAACATTAAAAGAACCCTAGAGATTTTTAGGGATTAGTTTTTAATTTTACAAAAGAAAAATAAAAAATAGATTTAATTTATTTTATAAATAATATTGCTCAAAAACAACGACAATCAGTTAAAATTAATTTTAATCAAACTATTAAAAATGTCAACCTCTTAGTTTTCCACAGCCAGTTATTTTAAGTAAGTAAGGCGAATACTCTGGCTAACTCCTAGTATTAAAAAGATACTAAATAAACTTGAACCGCCATAACTCACCAAAGGCAAAGGAATGCCAATAATCGGTAAAATGCCCAAATTCATGCCTAGATTAATAAAAATCTGCGAGATTAAAATAATAATTACACCAATATTAAAAAGACGAGGGAAATTACTTTGACTAATTAGGGCTATTTTAAAAAGCCGCCAAATTAAAATCAAGAAAAGCAATAATAAAATGGTAACGCCAACCAAACCAGTTTCTTCAGCCAAAGCAGCGAAAATAAAATCAGTTTGTGGCTCAGGCAGAAAACCATATTGGGTCTGCGATCCTTTTAACAAACCCTTTCCCCAAATACCGCCGCTGCCAATGGCAATCTTGGCTTGATTTTGATTCCAGTTAATACCCAATGGATCGCGGGGCGCAATAAAACTGATAATGCGTTCTTTTTGATAATCTTTCATTAAAAAAACCCAACTTAATGATAAAACCAAAACGCCAATCACTACTAAAATTAAAAAATGTCGCAGTTTTATGCCAGAAACAAGTAAAACACCCAGCCACATCAAAAGCAAAATTAAAACAGATCCAAAATCGGGCTGAAAAAAAATCAAAATGCCTGGCAAAAAAATATAACAACCCGAAAACAAGATATGTCTAATTCGGTATATCTCAACATGCCAACGAGAAAAATATTTAGCCAAAATAATTATTAAAACGAACTTCGTAAATTCTACTGGATCAATAGAAAATAAACCAATCTTATACCATTTGCGAACACCTCTAATTTCCGGCGCCAAAAAATATAAGCCAATCAAACTTAATATACAAATTGCATATAGAATCAAAACCAAAATGTTATTCTCTCGCCAAACCCGCCAATCCAAAAAACTAAAAATAAACATTAAAATAAGTCCTAAAACAAAAAATACGATTTGTTTTTCAAAATTTAAAAAATTATGTCTCCCCACTGATGAACTATAAAGAGAAATTAAGCCCAAACCCACCAATAAAACAACAGCGCCAATCAAAACCCAATCAAGTTGTTTTAGACGAGTAATAATCATTTTAAACGCAGCAGGTCTAAAAATTCCTGCTCATTAATTATTTTAACCTTTAATTTTTGCGCTTTGTTTAACTTTGAACCTGGTTCTTCGCCCCTGACTAAATAATCTGTTTGAGAAGAAACAACCTCAGAAACTCGGCCGCCTTGTTGCCGAATTTTCTCTTTTGCTTCTTCGCGCGCCATTGAAGTCAAACGGCCAGTTAAAACAAATATCTTTCCTTTTAATGGTTGATGTTTTAATTTTTTCTCAACCACAATCTCAATGCCTACTTTAATTAATTTTTCTATAAGTCTTAAATTTCTTTTTTCTCTAAAAAATTCAAAGATCGACTTAGCAACCACTGGACCAATATTCATAATTTGCTGCAATTCCTCAAAAGAGGCCTGTTCCAATTTTTTAATTGAACCAAAATGTTCAGCCAAATCTTGAGCGGTCTCTTCGCCAACATTTCTAATCCCCAAGGCATAGATAAAACGGGCTAAAGTAATTTTTTTCCTTGATTGAATTGCCTTAATTAAATTTTGGGCTGACTTCTCGCCAAATCTTTCTAAAACGATTAGGTCGCCTTCTTTTAATAAAAACAGATCAGCCGGATCTTCAATTAAACCTTCATCAATAAGTCGATCAATAATTTTTGGCCCCAAACCAACTATTTCAAATGAATTAACAAAATGATAAAAATATCGTCTCTCTTTGGCCGGACATTGAGGATTAAGACAACGCCAAACCGCTTCCTTGCTTGGCTTGGTTAATTTCTGGCCACAAACTGGACAATTCTTGGGAAATTGTATTTCTTTCTCCTTGCCTGTCCTTAAATCTGGTAGGGTTTTTACCACTTCAGGAATCACATCGCCGGCCCGACCCACAATTACGGTATCGCCAATTTTTACCCCTAATTTTTTTATCATCTCTTCATTATGCAAAGTCGCCCGCGTAATTACCACTCCCCCAATTTCTACTGGTTCCAAAATAGCCACTGGAGTAATTGCGCCGGTACGACCCACTTGAAATCTTACTTCTCTTAATTTAGTGGTGGTTTGTTTTAAAGGGAATTTAAAGGCAATAGCGCCGCGCGGCGCCTTGCCCACGACGCCTAATTTTCTAAAAATTTCATTATTATTCACCTGAACAACTATGCCATCAATTTCATAAGGCAATTTTTCACGTTGTTTTAGCCAATACTCTCTAAAATCAATCACCGCTTTTAAATTTGGGCAATGCTTTGAATATTGATTATTTGTCTTGAAGCCCAAAGCGTGCAAAATTTTATGCTCCTGCTCATGGGTTTTTTGGCCCAAGTCAGAAATTAAGTCATAAGCATTAACATCCAATCTTCTTTTGGCTGTAATTTTTGGATCCAATTGTCTCACTGAGCCAGCAGCCAAATTTCTCGGATTGGCAAAAGCGGGCTGGCCCAATTTATTTTGTTCTTTATTGACTAATTCAAAATTCTTCTTGGTAATAATTGCTTCGCCCCGTATCACTACTTCTTTTAATCCATTTTTTCTAATAAAATCAGCGATTGTTTTTTCTCCGATTTTCTCCAAATCGCTCACCACTTCGCTTGTCTCCCGCAAGCGCAACGGCACTGATTCAATTGTTTTCAAATTTTGCGTAACATCTTCTCCGAAAACACCATCGCCTCTGGTTGAGCCAACTGAAAAAAGGCCATCGCGATAAATTAATTCAATGGCCAAACCGTCTAATTTTGGCTCGCAAAAAAAATCTAACTGAGCAATTTCTTCTTTGGTTAAAAATTTAGCAATGCGCTCCAGCCAATCAACCATTTCTTTTTCAGTGAAAGCGTCATTCAAAGAAAGCATGGGCGCTGGATGTTTTGTTTTTTCAAACTTGGCCAAAACCTTGCCCGCCACCCGCTGGGTTGGCGAATCAGGCGTAATCAATTCAGGGAATTGTTGCTCTAATTGAAAAAGTTCATGTTTTAAAGAATCTAAAGCCGCTTCTGAAATTTCTAATTTGTCCAAAACATGATATTGGTAACGATAATAATTTATCAGTTTTTTCAATTTTTCAATTCTCTCCTTGGCTTGTTTTTTAGTCATAATTCTTTTTTTATTATAGCAAAAAAACTCCTTTTGAGGAGTTAAAAGAGAATTATTAACACTTTAATTTTAGTACTCTACTTCAATAGCCCGTTTAACACCCTTATAAGTGCCAATTGATTTAATACAATAATGATCTGCTTGACAATCATCTGATCCTCTTTCTTTCACAGAAACTTCATAACTAATATCCTCTGACAACCTACCGGATATTCCTTCTGGATTTCTCCTTTGCATCAAAATTTGTTCAATACCAGCGTCAGCCGCGTATAAAGCCCCTACTGAATAACCAATCTCGCCCAACATTTTAATTTGTATTAACAAAATGCTAGTCAGACCAAAAGCAATGACCAAAAGAAGGCTGACAATAAAAACTACGTATAAAAGAAAACTGGCTTTTTGTTGTTTGTTTAATTTATTCAGCATAATTTTAATTATCCCGAGGTTAGGCCACCAAGGTTAGACCTTGGGCTGATTTTTATTATTGGCTAATATTTAAATCGCGTTGGGAAATACTGGTTTGTAAAGTTAATTTTGGCTGTAATTCTGGTTTTTCTTCTTTACCTTGAATAGTTAATTTCAGTGTGACCTTGGGCTGGGAGTTGGTTTCATCGCCGCTTACTGTAACTGTAAATTCTGTAACTTTAAAATTGTCTGGCGTTAAATTATTGGTAGAAGTCGAATTGTCAGTTAAATTAGTTCTTTGTTCTTTTAAAACACCATTTTCTAAAAAGAATTTTTGGCACTCTTGCTGTTGATAATGAAGGAATGTTAAAGAAGAACCATCAGTACTATAATTCCTGCCCTCAATACCAGTACACTTTCCATCTACATCTTTTTTTGCCATGCGGATAGTTCGGCTCATATATTCCAAAACATAAGAAGCATTATTAAATAATTGCTGAGTGGTTAAAATGCGGCGTTGGGCTTGAATCGCGCTCATCATAAAACCAGTAAAAGCGCCAGCTAATAAACCAAAAATTGCCAAAGCCACTAACATTTCTACTAAAGTAAAACCTTTTTTATTCTTCTGATTCATACCAATTATATAAATTAGTTAAAACCGCAATTTGTTGAGGCAAACCATGTTCTGTCCAGCTCACAACCACTTTAACTTGTAAATATTTAACTTGTAAATAGCCATCTTCTGTTAAATTGGCAGTGGTAGTGCGGGTGAATTTGTCTAAAAGATTGTTTTCAACTAAAGGTTCTGTTGTTGTTGGCAGGCCAGTAGTCCAGCCTTCCCCCTTCAGCCAATTATTATCTCTGATATTTCGCGCATTTTCAATGCCTTCTTGGGCTAAATAATAAGCAGTTAATTTATTTTGGCTGGCAAAAGCAAAAGAAGTAATCCTTTGAATTAAAGCAAAACTGCTAAAAACCGCCATAGTCAGAATAAAAATGGCTAAAACTAATTCAATTAAGGAAAAACCGTTTTTTTTCATTTTATTTTTCAATTTGAATTAAACCTGCTTTATTAACTGAAACTGTAATTTCTGAACTTGTTTCTTTATGGGATAAAACTATTTGCACCTCGCTCTCAGTTATTTCTTCTATTTCTTCATTTTCTGTTTGAAATACTACTTTGGGATCAGGCGGAATAAATTTAATCAAGATATTTTCCCCTTCTGGGAGAAATTCTAAAATTTTAACTTTGGCTGGTAAAGATACTTGGTCATCCTGTTCATTACACGTATTAATGTTGCTCAAGGAGCAACTAATAAATTGATAAGTTTCTTGTCCTTTTTCAAACTTAATCCCGTGCACCACATAACCCTCTTCCAATTCTTTGGTGCTAATAGCGGTGCTAATAGCGCGATTTTCAGCCAAACGCAAATCTTGCGCCAATTGATTGGCTGCTTGTTGTAAAATAAATTGTTTTTGGCCAAACCGATAATTAACCAAAACAGCTAAAGAAAGAAGGCCAATAATGGCAATGACCACCAATAATTCAACTAAGGTAAAACCTTGTTTAGCCATATTGTTTTATTTTAACATAAAAAAACTTTGATACCAAGCCAATAAAGCCTCCCCCCAAATTAAGGCCAGAATAAGGCCAATAATCAAAAAAGGCGCAAAAGGGATTTCTGATTTTAATTTTTTGCGACCCGCGACAATCAAACCGCTACCCACCAACGCGCCCAAGAAAAAAGCCAAAAACAAGCCGATCAAAATTTTAGGCCAGCCCAAAAGCAAGCCAATTAAAAAAACCAGTTTTATATCAGCCAGGCCCAGCCAACGACCGCGCGAAAACAAATAAAGCAAAGCAAAAAAACCAGCCGCCGCGCTGGCGCTTAAAATAAACAAAAGAAAATCGGCTTTCTCCCATCCCCAATTGGCAACTAATGGATAAAACAAGCCTAAAACAACGGCTGGATAAATAATCTGGTCAGGGATTAAATAATATCTCAAATCAGCAACAAAAATCACAATTAACAAACCAGCCATTAACCAAAAATAAAGCAGTTTCAACCAACCCTCAAAAGAAAATAAATCGCTGGAGGAAAATTGCCAGTTAAAAATCAATAAAAAAATCAAGCCGGTAAAAATTTCTACTAAAGGATACTGCCAGGAAATTCTTTGACCGCAATAACGGCAACGACCTTTTAGAGAAAGAAAACTAAAAACCGGAATCAAATCGCGCCATTTTAAAAGATGGTGACAATGCGGACAAAAAGAACGACCCCGCCAGACGCTTTGTTGGGTAGCGCTTCGATAAATTAAACAATTCAAAAAAGAACCACCAACCATTCCAAAAAGAAAAACAAAAACTCCCCATATATTAATGTTTTGTATGATCGTAGAAAAAATTGACATATTAAAATTATACTATAAATTGCCCACCCCCTCCCCAAAAAAGAGAAAAGGAGACCCGCTCTCCCAATCCCGCTCTCCCTTCCCTCTCGCTCTCCCTCTCGCTCTCCCAATCTTTTCTAATTTTCTAAAGCTAATTCTGAAAATTCCTTAATTTCGCCTTTATATCTTATCCAATTTTCAATATGTGCTCTTGCTCCTTGTGCGCCTCCTATTATTTCTAAAATAAAATCTCTCTTGGTTACGGAAGGAAAATTCTTTTTACCAAGATAATCAAGGTAACTAGACCATTTATAATTCTCTAAAAAATCAATAGCTTTGTCTGGATTTTGAATTCCTGTCTCTTTCCAGTTTGGCTCAATAAGCGAAATGGGGTTGGTATGAATATAAACAAAAATAGTTTTTAATTGTTCTTCTGTTTTAATATGAACAGACATAAATCTACCTTGGAAAAAATATCCTTTATCTTTTACATCTCTTAAATTATATTTTCGTTTAAAATAAGCCGGATAACCCGCACCAAATTTATTCATGTATTTAGTTATACCTCCATCTTTTAATTGTCTTAATAAAAAATGAATATGATTTGGCATAAGACAAAATAATAAAACTTCCACTAAAGGATCTCTATTATCAATTTGGGAGAGCGGGTCTCCTTTTGCTTTTATTTTGGCACGGAATTTTCGCCTTAACCAAATTTCTACGGGTTTAATATTATTAAATTCATAAATAGAAAAAATTCCTCGGTAATAATCATCTGTATCTTTAAATAATAATTCGTTCCCAATTCTTCTTGTCACAATATGATAAATTTCATTATTAACAAAGATTTGTTTTCTGTAGGGCATAGTTAGTTAATTAAATTAAGGCATAGTTACTGGGAGAGCTTATTGTTACTGGGAGATCTTATTGTTACTGGGAGAGCTTATTTATTGTTACTGTGGGAGAGCTTATTGGGAGAGCGGGTCTCCCAATAACTATGCCATATATTATAATATATATAATAATACCATAATATACCAAATAATACCAAAACCGCTGGCCGTACGGCCAGCGGTTTTGGTGAAAATTAGTATTACCAACACTCAAGATCGTCAGGCTCTGTACAAAGTTCTCTGGTTCCCTTAT
>JBNAUV010000009.1:0-27649 GCA_049700655.1 Minisyncoccales bacterium
ATAAATTGGTTTTAATACTTAATTATAGAAAAACAAAACAACTTGTCAAGTGTTTTAAAGCGCCTGAAGCATTAACCTGTCTTCATATTATCCTTCTCAAACTTAATTGTTATAATAAAAACATATAGCTAATATTCCAAAAATAGTATGATTAAAATTGATGGCTCATATTTAGAAGGTGGTGGCCAAATTTTAAGAACAGCTACTGCCCTTTCGGTTATTACCCAATTGCCTTGCCATATTTTTAATATTCGGCAAACTCGACCAAAACCTGGTTTAGCCACTCAA
Source organism: Minisyncoccales bacterium (assembly GCA_049700655.1). Lineage (GTDB taxonomy): Bacteria > Patescibacteriota > Minisyncoccia > Minisyncoccales > RBG-13-42-11 > JBNAUV01. Next base: position 289 of record JBNAUV010000009.1, read on the forward strand.
CATCTTTTAGGACTTCAAGCTTTAGCCCAGTTCTGTTCCGGCCGTTTAGAAGGTGATGAATTGGGCTCAACTGAAATTAAATTTTATCCGGGTAGTCATTGCCAAAATTCTATCTCTATAAAAATTCCAACTGCTGGCAGTATTACTTTAATTTTACAATCCTTAATCTTGCCAGCTTTATTGAGTAATCAGACGGTAAGAATCTCTTTTGAGGGTGGCGCAACAGATACTTTTTTCTCGCCGCCTTTTGATTATTTTCAATTTGTTTTCTTAAAAATTTTAGAAAAAATGGGTGGTCAAGTTGAAGTGAATCTCCGCCGACGCGGTTATTACCCCACTGGCGGCGCCCAGATCGAAGTAAAAACTTGGCCAATTGCCGAAAAACAATTGGGGCCATTAAATTTAACTAAACGAGGCGAATTAAAAAGAATTTTAATTCTTTCTGGCGCAGCTGAATCGCTAAAAGAGAAAAAAGTGGCTGAACGACAAATAAGCGGCGTAAAAGAAATTCTGGGAAAATTAAAATTACCTCTTGAAGAAAAAATTGAATATTATAAAACTGATTGTCCGGGCAGCCAAATTAACTTAATAGCTGAATTTGAAAATACGATTATGGGCGTTAATAACTTGGGCAAATTAGGTAAAAAAGCAGAGACAGTGGGCAAAGAAGCGGCCTTAGAATTATTAAAAGAAGAAAAATCAGGCGCTTGTTTGGATAAATATTCAGCTGATCAAATTCTTCCCTATTTGCCTTTGACCAAAAACAAAAGTTCAATTACTGTTTCAGAAATCACCAGCCATTGCCAAACCAATATCTGGGTTGTAGAAAAGTTTTTCAAAGGAAAATTCCAAATAGAGAATAATCTAATAACCTGGTTAGCAGATTAAAAAACTAACAAGTTAAATGAAAAAGGCCAATAATTTTTTCTTTTTTACCTTCTTCTTGGACCTTTTCTAATCTTAAATTAAAAGTCTTAATGGCTGATTCGGTCCAATCTAAAATTAACTCAATACCATGCTGTTTGATAAACTCTTGTGCTGCGGGTGTCACTTCAGCCAAACCTGATTCGCCATGACCAATAATAATTGTGTCTGGCTTTTCTTCTACTGCTCTTTTTACTTCTTCTACATCAATTAAATGCCTTTGCCGAAAACGCCATTCTAAAACTTCGCCGGTCCAACGAACCTCCACGTCATGCTGATAGGTTTGCCCATTTATTGTGATAGAACCAAAATGATATTCTTCAATCATTTTAATTAAAATAAAGTTTTTTGAGTGGTTATTTCTTTTTTTTCGGCTGGCGAAAAAATTTTTATTTTACCATAAACGCCATCATAGCCCGGCTCCTTTATAATCTTACCTTCGCGAACACGAATAATTGCTTCAGCAATTTCGGGCAAAGTACTAATTTCCAAATCTTTTCTTGAAACATCAAGCAAAATATTGAATTCTGAGTTGAATTTTTTAATTAAATTTTTATATTCTTGTCCAACTCCTTTCGCGCCAATGCCTTGGTTAAGAACATCAGCAATAATCTCCTCTAGGGGAACCAAACTTTTAAAAGGTATATGAGTTTGAGGAATAAAGCCTTCTGCTCGATCGGCCAATTCTTCAACCCTGCTTAAAACTCCAATGGTTAAGGGCTTGCCGCAAACCGGGCAAATGCCATTATATTTTTTGGTTTCTTGGGGCGACAATCTTATCTGACAATTTCTATGGCCATCAAAATGATATTTGCCTTCTTCTGGAAAAAACTCAATGGTAAACAAAAATTTAGTTGCATCTTTGGTTTTAATCGCTTCTTTAATGGCTGAATAATTGAGTTCTGTGTCAAAAACATTGGCTTCTCGGCCAATCTTTTGTGGCGAATGAGAATCAGAATTGCTAATTAAACAAAGCTGCCGGCCAGCCGGCATCCGCCACAACATGGCTGGATCAGCCGACAAACCAGTTTCACCAGCCCAAATAGATGAAGAATATTCTTCAAAACACTCCTCTAAAGAATCAAAACCAGATTTTGAACCAAATAAAGAAAACCAGGGCGTCATTAAATGGGCCGGCGCAATAATACAATCAGAAGAAATATTTAAAACAATTTTAGTTAATTCTTTGGCGTCCAAACCTAAAATAGGCCGGCCATCAGAATTTAAATTGCCAATCCAACTTAATTGCACATTTATTTTTTCGGCAATGTTAAAAGAAGGAACAAAAATCAAAATATGAATTTTTCTCACTTTTCCCTTTTTGCTATAAATACAACTAACCTCAGTAGTCAAAAGAAACCGAGTGTCATTATCTTTTTCTTTTAATTTAAAAAGACCAGTTTCAACTGGCTCTAAATTTTCTTTTAAATATTTAAACCATAAAGGGTGAGTGAAGTCACCTGTGCCCAAAACTTTTATTCCTTTTATTTCCGCCCATTTAGCCAAATTCTCTAAATTCATATCTTGGCTGGTCGCGCGGGAATACTTGCTGTGAAGATGAAAATCAGCAATAAATTTCATATAACTTAAAAACAAACTAACGACGAATAAAGCACAAATTTCTTATCCATAAAACAAAACCAAGCAGCGTTATTTTTTTGACCATAATGGATTTTAATTTATTTTTTAAGAAATTTTTTTTCAATTAAACCAAAAATAAGAAAAATTGAAATTACTAAAAAAGTAGAAAAAAGCGCTAAAAGATAAAGGCCTGAACCAACAGCCAAACCAATGGCTACTGCTGCCCATAAACCAGCTGCTGTGGTGAGCCCTTCAATTCGGTCTTCCCCGCGAAAAATCGCTCCAGCGCCAATAAAGCCCATACCAACTGCCAAACCAATAATTAACGAGGAAGGATCAAGAATATTAACTTTAGCCAAAGAAAAAATAATCACACTAAAAAGGCAACTAGCCAAAGTGACCAAACTATAAGTCTGTAAACCAGCTTGTTTCTTTTTAATTTCTCTTTCTAAACCAATTATGGCGCCTAAAATAACGGCCAAAATTAATTGACCAATAACCAACCAATCCATAAAAAATCTTATTAAGAAACCTTATAAACTTTATATCCTTCGCGAACTTTTTGCGCTACTTTAATGCCAACAGAATCACCTTTTTTAGCTTCTTTTATCTTCTGATGGTCAACTTCCATTGATTCAACTTTTTGTTCAAAATCAGTTTCGCCACCAACAATCCTAATTGTTTCCCCTAATTTAAGCTTATCAGAAAGATCAATCACAGCCACGCCAATTTGGCCAAAATAATGACTCACCTTGCCAATTAATTTGCCTTCAATTTCTTCAACCATAAATTTTTAATAATTTTATTTTTTAGATTTAGATTTCGACCTTTGATAATAAGAGTTATTTTTCTTTTCTTTTTTTATCTGATTAATTAATTCTTTGACTAATTTCTTAATATTGGAGCCATAAATAATTTTAACGCGACCCCGGTGCGGCCCCCTAACAATTTGCCTAATTTTATCAGCCATACCGCCTGTTTTCTCCAAAACAGCAATTGGTTTTTGCAATTCAAAAGCAGTGACAAATTCATGAAGCGTGCCCATACGACCGCAAACAATAATTACGCCATCAGCTGATTTTGTCATCATCACATTACGACCAGTATAATCAGCGCCAGTATAAATAATCACATCAAAGGGCCAAAGTGGCAATTTATAGGTTTTAACATGAGCGGCTTCAGAAATGGCTGGCGAAAAACCAATATTAAACCCACCGGCCTCGGCGCAGCCAATAGCCGCAAAATAGGGTATACCAGTGGTCGCGCCAGTCACCAAATTACAATTTCGGCGAGCAATTTCCCGACCTAATTCTTTGGCAATTTCTTTAATCCGCGGACAACAAGGGCTTATCTCAGCCGCGCCCGAAACAACAATTTCATATTTATCTTTTTTAACTCTGGGCATATTAAATTTATTTTAACATACTTTAATCAACTAAAAAAGAGTAGTTGGCTACTCTTGTTTAGTGAGGGGAATGATTTCTGATAAATTCGATTTTTGCTCGAGCCCGATTTGGACCTCACCGGACAGCTGTTAAACTTCCTTTATCAAAAATCATTTGTCCTTTTGGGTAACAACCCTCACCCCTCATTTCTTAATTTATTTATGCTAAAATATTTGTCAAGTGAATTTTCCCCAACTTTTCCGCAAATTCTTTATGGATAATTTCTTCTCTATTTATATTTAATAGTAACTAGTAATTAGAAGTATTTCTGTAAAAAATAATAACCTCCGTAAACTATTACACCAATTAATATTAAACTTAAAAAAATAACTAATAAAATTGACCAAACATTTGATCTTTTTATTGGTTTGGCTGCTGGTTGTACTTTATAACCAAAAACGCCAATTTGGTTAAAGGCCTCATCAATATCTAATTCGCGCCAACCAGCATCTAACAAGACCTGTTTTATTTCTTTATTACTCACGCCTTGTTTTATTTGTTCTTTAATATAATCAATTAATTGAGGTGTAATCATGATTTTTTTATTTATTATTTATTATTACTTTTTATAATTTTATCATAATTATTAGTAATTAGAGTGTCCCTACTCCGATTCGAACGGAGATCCCAACCTCCGGAGGGTTGTGCTTTATCCATTAAGCTATAGGGACAAAGGATTCTATTTTTGAGCGATTAAATAAAGATTGCTTCTCTTTTTTCTGCCAGCCCGCCAAATTTTTTTTATTTTAAAACCGGCTTCTTTAATTAATTTTAAAAGATTTCTTTGAGTAAAACAATGAAAATAACGCTCAGTTACTATTTTGCCCTGTGAATTTTTCCAAGGCACAAATACATCAAAAAAATCTAACTTTGACCTCTTAAACAATTTCAAAAAAGCATACTTTAAAAACAATTGCCAACCTTCCTTTCTCCGCCAAAAATCCCAAACCCTTAAAAAAAGAAGTCCTTGCGGTTTCAAAACTCGTCTAATTTCTTGTAAATAGCGTAACTGAAATTCTTTTGAGGGAAGGTGGTGTAAAACTGAAATGCTATAAACCTTATCAAAAAAATTTTCAGAAAATGGTAAATTAAAAACATCAGTTACTCGAAATTTTCCTGAGGGATATTTCTTTTGAGCAATTTCAATTAACTTTTCAGAAAAATCAATACCATAATAATCCGTTTCCTTTAAAACTTCAAAAAGTCGGCCGCTGGCGCAGCCAGAATCTAAAACTTTTTCATTAACTGCAGCGTATTTAGCCAATTGGCTAATATCTTCTGGTATAAAAGACCGAGTTCTTGTATAATCATGAGCAAGCAGGTTATAATCTTTCTTGGTTTTTTCTATTAAATATTGAGCGTATTCTCTTTCCATGATTAAAGAAGAACAAATAGTTATTGATTTAATTAAATGGCTTAAAAAGAGAGCGGCCGATTTAAATTTATTTAAAAGGCAGATGGCTAAAAAATATAAAATCGCTTGTCCGAGCAATGTTGTTCTATTAAAAGCTTATCATAATTTATTAAAAAAGAAAAAAATAAAAAACCAGCCATTCATAGAAAGCCTATTAAGAACCCGACCTATTCGTTCGCTTTCTGGCATTGTTAATATCTCTGTTTTAACTAAACCTTACCCCTGCCCAGGACAATGCCTCTATTGCCCTTTAGAAAACAATATCCCCAAAAGTTATGTTTCTGGCGAACCAGCAGTTGACCGGGCTAAAAATTTAAATTACGACCCCTATCGCCAAACTCAAAAAAGAATCGAAGCTCTAAAGCTTGAAGGTCATCCCACGGATAAAATTGAATTAAGAATTGTTGGCGGCACTTGGAGTTTTTATCCTAAAAAATATCAAGTTTGGTTTATTAAAAGATGTTTCGACGCCTGTAATGAGAAAACAAGTAGAAATTTAAAACAAGCCCAAAAATTAAACGAAAAAGCCAAACATAAAATTGTTGGCTTATCGGTTGAAACGCGGCCCGATTTTATTAATCAAAAAGAAATAAAATGGCTAAGAGGATTAGGCGTAACCATGGTAGAGCTTGGGGTGCAAAGTATTGATGATGATGTTTTGAAATTAAATTTAAGGGGCCATGGAACAAAAGAAATAATTTCTGCCACTAAACTTTTAAAAGATGCCGGTTTTAAGGTTTTGTATCAAATGATGCTCAATCTGCCTGATTCCGATTTAGCAAAAGATGAACAAATGTTTGAAGAATTATTTAAAAATCCCAATTTTCAGCCAGATTATTTAAAAATTTATCCTTGCGCCCTATTAAAAGAAGCCCCTTTGTTTAAGTTATGGCAGGCGGGTAAATACCAGCCTTATACAGAAAAACAATTGATTGAATTATTAATTAAAATTAAAAAGAAAATCCCTTATTACGTTAGAATTCAAAGAATTGTTCGGGATATTCCTTCACAAAAAATTATCAGCGGAGTAAAGATTTCTAATTTACGGCAAGTTTTAATTGAAAAAATGAAAAAAGAAAACTGGCGCTGCCAATGTATTCGTTGCCGAGAAATAAAAAAAGAATATGATCCCAAGGAAAAAATCTATTTATTCCGTCAAGATTATCAAGCAAACGACGGCCAAGAGATTTTTCTTAGTTTTGAAAATAAAAATCGGACAAAACTTTATAGTCTGCTCCGCTTACGAATTCCTTTAAAGAGCGAAGTTTTATCGGTCTTTCCTATTTTAAAAAACGCTAGCCTTGTTAGAGAAATTCATACCTACGGCGAAACGGTGCCAATTGGCAAGAAAAAAATAGCCCCCCAACATCAGGGTTTGGGTAAAAAACTTATGAAAGTAGCGGAAAAAATTAGTAAAAAAGAGTTTGGTTTGAGGGAAATAGCAATAATCGCTGCCATTGGCGCTAGAAATTATTTCCGTAAGTTGGGTTATCAATTAAATAATACTTATCTTATTAAGAAACTTTAAATAATCTTTCTCTGTTTTAATTTTAAAACCCGCTGACATTTTTGATAAATAAATCGATCAGGTGTGCGATAAGCTATTCTTCCTTTTTTGGCTTGTTTCGATGAATATTTTTTCATTTTTCTAATTTCAAAATTTCCTCAATTGGATAATGAGGAACGATTTTTTGAATTTTTTCCAAAATTTTCTCCTTTTCTTCCTTGGTTTTTGCCGCCAGCAATTTCGCTTTTAATTTTTTAATTTTTTCTTTTCTTTTTCTCTTTTTTTTAATCTCAAATTGTCTTCTTTTTTTGTTTATTTTTGACATAAATTGCTTAATCTTAACTTGGCTTCATTTTTTTCTCTAAGTGAAACCTTGGCCCTTTCAATACCTCTTTCAATTACTCTTAATAAAGAATCGTAAGTGTCTCTTTCTACAAAATAGGGTGTGCCATCTTTACCTCCAACGGTAAAAGAATAACGGGCTGGATCTTCATAACTGGGTGCTGCGCCATAAACTAATTCAGCTACCAAGGATAAAGCTCTAATGGTTTTTGGGCCAACCCCTTTTAGAGACAAAAGTTGTTCAAAGTTTTGCGGTTTTTCTTGGTGAGCAGCGAAAATAGTATTTGCTAATCTTTTTAAATCAAATTTTTCTTTTTCCACCGGATGCCAATGGAATTCTACATTGTTTAATTCCATTTCAGTGAAATTGCCCGATCTTTTTTGCCTTATTAAAGAATTCGGTTTTGTAGAAATTAATTTAATATCCATTAAAAAGGTTTTTGGTTCTTCTTTTACTAATTCAACGGCAATTTCTTTATTGGTCCGACTTTCTTTAGAAACTAAATTTAATGGCTTAACTTTTTTGGCAGCGATAATTCCGCTATGTGGTTCCTCAACAAAATTTCTTATATTATCAGATAACCAATGATAGCGCCGGGCTGTTTGATTAAAAATATTCATTCCTTGTTGAACAACTGTCCATTGGCCATTTCTGGTAAATAAAAAATTGTGCTGGTAAATTTGATAATTATCTTGAATCAAAGCTGAATCAACCTTGGCTGCCATTTTTGAGGCATAAATTAAATCTGGACCAAAAGAAAAGCCCCGCGAAAGACTATAAGCCTCAATCTCGCTGGGCGTCTTTCTTGATTCTTTTTTGCCGCCACAAACATAAATTCCTAACTCATCCTGAATATCAAAGAGGCTGGCCTTTAACGCGCCCAAGGTGGTAGTTGTCAAACCGCTGCTGTTCCAATCAAACCCAATAACGCAGCCCAAACTTTGAAACCAAATAGGATTGGCCAAACGCCGCAAAAATTCCTCTGACCCAAATTCCTCAACAATGGCCAAAGCAATCGCTCGAGATAACCTCTTCATTCTTTCAAAAAGCCAACGCGGACATTTTCCATAGTCCAAAGGAATAGTGGCAATACCTGTTCTCATATTTTTATTTTATCTCTTCAAAAAGTTTCGGACAAGTAAAAAAGCTGACAATGCTGTCAGCTTTTTATTCAATTAAATTCCGCCACAATTCATGGCAATTTTCAGCTACTGATTGAAGAGCAAAGTTGCCTTGGTAATTCTGGCAAAGGTAAAACAAACCTTGGTCTGAGATTCGCAATTGCCTGAAAAGCCAATGGTCAAGATTATCCCCTTTATTATCGCATTCTATCTCTACTTCTTTTGACTCATCTTTTTCTTTTATTTTAATCGTACCAAACTGAACTGCTGCCTCATAAATAAGATTACCTATTGGCATATTCACTCTAATCCCCATGGGAAAGCAAAAAAGAGATAATTCTTTTGAATCTACGAAGCGCTTAAAGGGAAAAGAAATATAAATTGGATGAAGTCCTTCAGCGCGAGCCAAAGCAGTACTTGATTTATCAGCTGTTAAGAAAAATGAGCCTTTATGAAAGTTGATTTGTTGCAAAAATCTTTTAAATTGATCGCGGATAATCATATCGCCACTAGATCTTTTCCTTAATCCTAAATGTCTAATAGGCCCTGACTGAGTTTCATTTCGAATTTGTCTGTAAAAATCCTCTCTCAATCCCTGTAATTCAACACGGGTATCTAAAATAGGATTGGCTTCGCCCACAATTAATAAAGAAACACCAGCTATTTCTGCGCTTTGGTTTAATTCAATTATTTCTTGAAGAGCGCGAAAAGCTTTCCGACCTTCTAATTGTAAATAACCTTGATTATCCCGAATATTGGCTGCCTCTTCTAATTCATGCATTACTGCACTTGGAATAACAATTAATAGCCAATTGGGCGTATAAAAAAACTCTTGAGAATTAACTACTGAAAATAGGGGAAATAAATGCTCACTAATTGTACAATTATATAAAATATTGGTATCGACACCCAAAATCAAATCATCCAAACCCTTAAACTTTTCAATTATCTCCTTCCAATTAGATGGAAATAGCAAACTAGAGCGATAAAAAATATCTTGGACTCCTTCAAACCGAAAATCTCGTTCCCCTCTTTTTGGATTTTCTACTTCTCTTTCATAGACAATAGCCCTATCTGAGTTTTCTTTAATAGTAATTAAAGGTATAGAATCTTTATCACAAATGATCAATTGTTTTTTCTGCGCCAGCCAATTATCTAGTAATAGCTGATAAACTGGGAAATCAACAAAATGAGCGCCTAAGGGGTTATACGTTTGTTTATCTTGTTTATCTTGTGGGTTTACAGACACAGAATTGGGCGGTTTTAAGGTTGCTTCTAAACAACAAGTTTCTATCGCCTTATAGTCCATTTTAAATTTAATGGGCTTCATTTCTATTTTCTCAATCTCTATACCAAATTTTTTACAAAGAAAATGGACAACTTCTATAGTTTTATTCGTTTCTCGACCAACACCTCTTACAATCAGTGAATTTGTCCCACGGTTAAACTCACTCAAACATTCAGCGATATACTCAATCATTCCTTTGCCACTAATGTTAACCATTTGGTTCATTTTTACCTCCTTTAGTTAGTGATTAAACCCTTTTTATTACCCAATGGCCTATATTAAAAATTTTAAAAGATCTTTGAAAATTATTTTATTCTCTTAACTCTAATTAAACCGGAGCAAGGAATAATGTCAATATTCTTTTTCTCTAATTCATCTAATAACAAATTCATTCCTAAAGAATCAGAAGAAATATGACCAGCAATCACTACATTTAAGTGGGCTGCTTCCGCTTCTTTTTTATGCTCCTCAGAAATATGCATGCCAATAATTGTACCAATCCCAGCTTGAGCGATTTTTTCATAAAGTTTAGGAGACCCCTCGGTCCCGCCAGTAATTTCTGTAAGGGCAATTTTGCCGCAACGATTTTCCTTGGCGCCAACATAAATTTTAGGACCAGCGCCAATTTTAATGGCTTCTTGATATTCAGGAATTTCTTTTAAGAGATCAAGCAACTCTTCCACTCTTTCCAGATTGGGATTGTTTTCTATTTTTTCTTTCAAAAAATGGGCTGCCAAATTATCAGCCACGGTGTGAAAACAAGCCAAATTAAAACCCAAAATTTTGGCTGTATCAATTGTTCTTTGATGATTAGCCGCATTAACTCCCCGCGCCACTTCAGAAATTCTTTCGCGCATTAACCCCTCAGCGATATTAATCGGCACGCCATAATAATTTAAAACATCACATTGCAGCTCCATCACTTCATGCAGATTAGCCAATCCTTTGCCTAAGGGATGGTGAGATATAATTAAGTCAATTTGGCCTATCTCTTTGGCCAATAAAATTTCGGCTGGCTCAATATCAATCCCAACTAAAATACGCTTAATCTCTTTATCTTGGGCAATATTTAAAATTCGCGAATCTAAATAAGGATTCTCTAAAACCTCTAAATCAAAATCTTGTTTTTCTTTTTCTGAAAGTTGTTCGTATTTTGCCTTTTTTCTCTGTAAAATTTTTTCCACTCCCTCCCGACCCCGAAAATCAACATCAATGGCTTTTTGAATGGCTAATTGATAAATTTCTTTAATGGTCATAATTCTTTTGAAGAATTACTGATTTTTAAAAATCGAGTATAAAGTTGTTTAATCATCTCTTCTTGTTTGGCTAAATCTAAAACTTCCCGACGAATACGGGCTTTTTCTTGACGAATATATTTCCGAATTGATTTCGGCAATTTCTTTTTCATAAATCAAACTAACTAAATTTCTAATAATTTTGATTTGGGTCATTGGCATCTATTTGAAAATTGGAAATTCTTACTCTCCTTTAATTACTGCTAACGGCACCAAACGAACCACTTTTTGAGAAAGACCTGCTTGATGAACAACCTCAACCACGCTTTCAATATCTTTATAGGCCAAAGGCGCTTCTTCAGCAATCCCGCGAAAACTCTGGCACCTAATCATAATTCCTTTAGATTTTAATTGATTTATGACTTCTTGTCCAGTAATTGTTCGTAAAGCCGCATGGCGCGACATAGTTCGGCCTGCACCATGACAAGTTGAGAAAAAACTTTGTTCGCCGCTGGCCAGGCCCTTTAAAATATAAGAAGCAGTGCCCATAGAACCAGGAATAATCACTGGCTGGCCAACTGTCCGATATTTTTCAGGGATTTCTGGATGATGGGCTGGAAAAGCCCGCGTAGCGCCTTTACGATGCATGGCTACTTCAATTTCGTGGCCATTAATCTGGTATTTTTCTTTTTTAATAATATTGTGAGCCACATCGTAAAGTAAATTTAAAGAGCTGTTTTTGTCTCCTAAGACCGTCCGCCAAGCTTTTCTAACAAAATAAGTGATCATCTGCCGATTAGCCCAAGCATAATTAGCAGCGGCGCCCGAAGCAGCCAAGGCCCGCTGGCCTTCGCTGGAATTAAACGGCACACAAGCAAATTCCCGATCAGGCACTTTAATTTTATATTTATTAATCATCAGGGGAATAAATTCTTTTAAATAATCAGAACAAACCTGGTGACCAAGGCCGCGCGAACCACAATGAATCATCACAACTATCTGATTTAAAAACAAACCAAACGCTTTAGCGGCTATATCATCAAAAATTTCTGCTACTTTTTGAATTTCTAAAAAATGATTGCCGCTTCCCAAGGTACCAACTTGGTCTCTGCCTCTTTCTTTGGCTCTGCGAGAAACTGCTTTTGCCTCAGCCCAAACTAATTTTCCCTGATCCTCGCAATTCTCTATATCCTCTTGCTCGCCATAACCTTTTTCTACTAAATAAGGCACGCCACCTTCCATTAAATGATCTAATTGTTCAATTGAAAATTTTAACTGCCTACCTCGGCCCAAACCAGATGGCACTTCCTGATAAATTTCATTGGTCAGTTTTTCTAAATGAGGTTTTAAATCTTTTTCTGTCCATTGCGAAGTTAAAATTCTAACTCCGCAGTTTGAAACAACAAAACCGTTGGCAACAAAGTTATGATTGTTGTTTTTGATGGTGAAATCATAAACAAAATTTTTGTAAGAAATCTTTTCGATCTTCTCTATTTCCCCCCAAACCAACCCCTTTTCTCCAAAAACATATTGTTTTTTATATTCTTCAAAAGATAAGAAATTAAAGGCTATTCTTGGATTTCCTCTTTCTTTAATTTTTCCATGACTTCTTTCTTTAAAAAGCGAGTGATAAAGAAAAGATAAGGTAACATATTGACTATCATACTTTTTGATTAACAAGGGAGCGAATTTTTTGAAGTCTCCTTTTTTTCGATAAAGCCCTTTGATTTCTTTTCTAGCCTCTTTTCGTAATTTCGCCACCTTTAATTTCTTTTTTAAATAATTAGCTGCCAAGCAAGCCTCCTTGTGTTTTTCTTTATTGTATTCGTAATTTATGAGTTCGAAAAATCTTATTAAGTTTTTAGTTTCTCCTTTTATTTGCAATCTAAAACCAGTGGTCTCTCCTGCTTTTCCTTCGTATTTGTAACCAGGAACCTCAACTGGTAAAGTAACTTTTACTCCAAACTCTTTTAAAAGTTTAGCAATGTCTTTTAATAAAAGTTTTAGATTTTCTTTAAGAAATTTTGCTTTTTTAAGGTTCAATTGGGGGGTATAAAAGTTATATTTATTTACTGCTTTTGGCTTTGAAAGTTCTGCCCCAAATAAAGCAGCCAAAAATAATCTTTTTTGCCAAAGTTCGCATTTAAAGATCCATTGGGGAATTTGATATTCCCCCAAAACTTTCTTACCAAAAGGCGTACCCAAACTAATTAAAAGACCAGCGAAAGCAAAGGAAGAAACTCTAAAATAATATTCTGTGCTTTCAAATTCATATTCTCGATAATGAGTCCTTATTCTATGGCTTCTTTTCCTTTTAAAGATTGGTGAAGGATGAAAACCAATCTTTTCAATATCTTTTTGGATTTCTTTTAAATCCTCTGGTTTTCCATTAAATCCGACAATCGCTCTTTTATTTTTTGAAATAGAAATGTAGCCGTCGCCAAAAATAAAGCCCATTATTTTCAAAAGATAAGGCAATTGCCAGCTATCATATTTCAAAGAAATGAGACTTAGTTTCTTAATTTCTTTCAAAATTTGCGAAATGGCTGACCCCTTGTTTGTTTTCCCTAATTTTTTCAAAGTTTCTGTGAAATTTTCCTCTGTCAAAATTACTTCGCCCGAAGGTTGGGTAAATTCCACTCCTTTAAAAGGATAAATCAAAACATATTCCCCCTCTTTTAAAAGTTTTGTTTCTTTCATTCCCGCTTTTGTCTGGAACGGATGATCTCCTGTTGCTTCAATTGTTTCTCCATCTTTAGTTAAAATTTTGTAAATCGTGGGATTATTGTATCTTTTTAAAAACAAAATTATTTCACTCAAACTGAGATCCTGGGAATTAAAATCTACAAATTTTACTTTCTTTTTCGGCCAAATCTTCGCCAGCTCTTCAATTGAAATTGAAGTTCCATGTTCTAACAAAACTTTTGTTTTGGGGGAAAGACAATTAATGTCATAACCTTGCATCCCCGGTGAAATAATGCCTTCTTTAATATCAATGGCCGCCACGCCGCCAATTGGACTAGCATAACCCTCATGCATATCCGGCATAGCCAAAGCATATTTCTGGATACCTGGCAAAGTAGTTACATTAATTAATTGTTCTAAAGACTTATCTTGAAAAATTTCGGTCAGCATCTTTTCTGATAGATAAAAACGCGCTGGCACTCGCATATCTGGCCGAAAAGATGATGGAATTTCCCAAAGATAATTGTTTATTTTTTTAAAATCTTTCTTTTCCATAATCAAATATCAAAAAGAATAATGGCTTGCCAGAGACCATTTTTATCTTGGTTAATAATTAAATCGTGATAAGTAACAGCTTTAATCTGAACGCCCACTTGTTTTAATTTCTGACCAATTAAAATTCCCTCTAATTTCTGGTCAGTTAAATTCTTAAACTTAATTTTATAATAAACTATTTTTTCTGTTTCACAAAGAAATAAAATCTCAGTTAAAAAATCAACTAAAAGAGAAGTTATGTCAAAAGAAGAAATTTTGATTTCTTTTCGCAATAAAGGGCTATCGCTAATAAAGCCATATTGAGCGCTTTTAACCATGCCGGTTAATGCATTTTGAAACAATTCTTCTTTGGTTTTGCCCCAAACCTGAATTTTTAAATCAGCTTTGTGCTCTAAAATTTTATAATCGGCCATGATAATAAAAGTATCTTAATGACCTGATGGGCTGGCTAGGAATTAGCTTTAGACCAACTTTAAAACAAGTAAAAAAATTTTTAATTTTTTTACTGCTGGTTAAATTGTTTTTGATTGCTGAATATAAATCAGCCTTAGTTTTTCCTGTGAATAAAGTATAACCCATTCCCACCTGATCTTTAATATGAGCATCGCTTACGCCGATTTGGCTTAAATTAAATTGTTGGTAATTTAGGGTTAAAACCTTACGACGAGATGGTGAAATTAGCCAACGTCGGCTATCATTAAAAGTTTCCAAGCCATCTATTTCAGAATAAATTCGATATAAAGTTCTTAAAGAAATGCCTTTTTGCCAAAAAGATAGAGGATGAGGAATCACGGCCAAACCGCCCTGCTGATGAATTTCTCTTATTGTTTCTAAAATATCTCTCTCTGGTTTAATTAATTCATTAATAAACAAAGCCACCAAATGGCCTTGTTTGGTGTCAATCTCTTCGCCTCTAATTAATTGAATATTAAATTCTGGCGCTATTTTTTCAGCTTCAAGAGCGCCTTTTAAAGTATTGTGATCAGTAATGGCTATGGCTGCCAAACTTCTCTTTTGAGCTATTTTTAAAATTTCCTGCAAAGGAGTAAAACAATCATCGCTATATTTTGTATGGATATGTAAGTCTGCTTTGTTAAATACGACTGACATAAATTTTAATTAATTTACTTAGCCCTTCTGCTTTTATCTTAATTGAAAATTATCTTTAAAGCAAATAAAAGGGGCCTAGAATTTCTTCTAGGCCCTTAAAAAGCTAAATTAGCTTTTGTTCCTGCTGTAAAATACTGTTTTTAATTCTTACTTCTTTTTCTCTTGATCGCTTTGCCTCAACTTGCTTGCGCAATAAAAAAATAAATTTTTTGACCTTTCTGGCTGTCCGATCGCACCTGACACTCGTTTTTAAAAAAGTCTCGCCACGACCATCCGGCGCTTTAAGCCAAAGTTCTTTGCGGTAAAAAAAGATTCCTGCGAACTCGCCATAAATCTCTCTGACCCAATTATGTAATTGGCAAAAAGCTACTTCCACAGAACGTTTTATTTTGTCATTGCGTGACTGCGGAATTGGCAATAAAGGAATTTCTCTTTTGCATTTTTGACAAGTTGCGCTAACAATTGCTAATATTCTCTGTTTTCTAACCATAATTTTTATTTCACTGATTTGATCTTCTCTGCCCCTTTTATGTCCATTAACCTGCGGCAAATACAACAAAACTGGTGAATGATAATAACACTTTTCCCCGCCGCAATAAGGACAAACAAAAATATCTAATAATTGTGGCGGATTACCATTTTTTTTGCTTGCCTGCATAATCATTTTATGATTTACATAAATCTCTCGATCAAACATTTGCCAACCTCCTTAATTAGTTGGTTTAATTTAATTAAAAAACTCGCTCCTGCTTCCCACTCTTCCTGTTTTACTCTTTCCGGCGGTCCTCTCGCCATTTTCGCACCCCCTTATTCAATTTTTAAGTTACAAAACAAGCATAATCCAAAACATAAAAAATGTCAAGAAAAATCACTTGGTAAAACCAATAACAAAATTAATCTAATTAATATCCTCCTTTTTCATCTTAAATACCTATTTTTCTGTTTTTCCATTCTCTTAACTCTTCAAACCATCATTCATTGTATTTTAACTTACCCTTAGTCTTGATTAAAAAATATAATTTCCTATAATGAAGAATATTATGCCTATTACTCAATCAACAAAAAGGGCTTTACGCCAAAATTTAAGACGCCGAGCGCGCAATTTAGAAAAAAAGAAAAAGATAAAAAATCTCATTAAAGAGATTAAAGTTTTGGTTAAAGAAAAGAAAAAGACAGAAGCGCAAAAACTTTTGCCTCAGCTTTATAAACTTTTAGATAAAGCGGCTAAAATTGGTTTAATTAAAAAAAATACAACCAGCCGCCAAAAATCGCGGTTGACGCAATTAATTAATAAACTCTCTTAAATACTGGTAATTAGCAAATCTAAGGCTGTTTCTGGATCAATTTGACCGGTTTTAATTTTTAAATCTGTTTGAAAAATTTTTTGATAGATTTGTTTTAATTCAGCCAAAGTAAATTTTTTAGTCTGTTGATAAGTTTTATTAATTACCCAGGGATGAAGGCCAGTCATTTTGGCCAAGCCATAATAAGGTTTTTGTCTCTCAATTAAATCTTTAACAATTAAAAGGTTTCTAAATTGAAAATTAATCATTGACAAAAGATAAAGTGGGTGGTCGCCCTGGATTAAATGTTGATGAATTAAGTTCAAGGCCTGCCGCCTATTGCGCTGCACCAAAGCGTCAATAGTCTGGAAAATGGCTGTTTCAATTTTTGGTTTAACCAATAATTCAATATCACTTATTTTTATCTCCGTGCCTTTCTTGTAATTAACCAATTTATTGATTTCATTGTTTATTTGCCAAAGATCATTGCCGACAAATTCAATTAATTTATCTAAAGCCACCGGCTCAATTTTCACGCCCTGCTGAATTAATTCTTTTTTTAACCAATTTTTTAACTTCTCCCCTGCCAACAAGGCGAAATGCTGGGTTTTGGTTTTTTCTTTTAAGAAATTAAAAAATTTATCTTTTTCTGATACTTTCGCTTCTTCATAAAAGACAATTAAATCTTTGGCTGATAAAAATTCTTTATAATTTTCTAAAAACTTTTCTTTAAAATCATGATTGTTGGCCAAGTTGGCTATAATAACTAATTTTTTCTCATCAAACATTGACGACTGCTGAAAAATATCTTGAAAATCATTAAATTTTAAATCCGAACCATTTAAAGATATTAAATTCAACCCGCTAGAGTGAATTTTTTGATAATGGGCAATAATTTCTTTTAATTTCTGCCGGCTCCGATAAGTATCCGGGCCATATAAGAAGATAAGCATAAGGAGAATTATTCTAATTGACCTAATTATTTTTGGCAATGGGGACAATAATGAGCGCTGCGACCGGCTATTTTTACTCTTTTTATTTTAGCTCCACAAATCAAACAAGGTTGGCCTCCGCGTTGATAAACTTTAAGCTGTTGATTATAATCGCCTGGCTGGCCGCAGGCATCACGATAATATTGTTCAGTTGTCCCACGATACTGAAGAGCTTTAGTTAAAACTTTTTTTATATTTTGATGAATCTTTTTAATTTTATCTTCTGTTAAAGTTTTTACTAAACGCCAAGGCAAAACACCAGCTGCAAATAAAATCTCATCAGAGTAAATATTACCGATGCCAGCAATAAATTTTTGATCCATTAAAAGAGGCTTAATTTTGCTTTTTGGTTTTTTCTTTAAAAGTTGGCTAAAGGTTTTTAAATCAACTTCTAAGGCTTCTGGCCCAAACTCTTTTTCTAATTTACTAGTATCTTTCATTTCTTTCCACCAACCAAATCTCCGTACATCATTAAAAACTAATTTTGAACCGTCATCAAAAACAAAAACCTTCCGCGTGTAAACTGAAGGTTTGGCATTAAAAATTAATTGACCAGTTAATTTTAAGTGAAAAATCAATGAAGAACCATTGGCTAAATCAATAAATAAAATTTTGGCCCGACGACGTACATTAATAATTTTTTGGCCATTTAGTTTTTTGCCGATAATTTTAGCAGCCAGCTGACGCCGTATCGTTTCCACCTCAGGCAGTTCGGGCATAAAATTCTTATTTATTTAAGATTGGCTTTAATTTTTTCCAGGATTTCCACTGGAGTAAAATGAGCTTTAATTAAAAAATCAACCGCACCCATCTTTAAACCCTTTTCCACATCTTCTCTTTGGCCAAGATTAGAAAGAATAATTACCGGTATTTTGGTTGTTAGTGGATCTTTTTTTATTTGATATAAAACTTCATAACCATCAATGCTGGGCAAAATCAAGTCCAAAATAACCAAATCTGGTTTTTCTTCTTTAACTTTTTTAATACCTTCTTCGCCATCAACTGCTTCTGATAATTCATAACCTTCAGCAATTAATTTTTGAGCAATTAATTCACGAAGAAAATTATCGTCTTCAATAATTAAAATTTTTTTAGCCATAGATTTTTAATAATTAATTATATTTATTTTATTATATTTTATAACTGTTTTAAAAATTCAGCAAGTTATTTGACTGGGTTAATCAGTTTCTTTTGTTATCAGAGGCAAACTAAACCAAAATGTTGTTCCTTTATTTTCCTCTGATTTAAACCAAATTTTGCCTTTATGAAAATCAATAATACTTTTAACAATAAATAATCCCAGTCCCGAGCCCTCAATTCCTAATTTAATCACATTGCTCGCCCGAAAAAACTTAGTAAAAACTCGATTTTGCTGATAAAAAGGAATGCCCTGGCCCGTATCTTTAATCATAAACACTATTTGCTTCTTCTTTTTTTCTAAATCAACAGCGATGGTAATCTTGCCGCCGGCTGGCGTATACCTAACCGCGTTATCTAAAAGGTTTTGGATGGCTAATTTTATTTTTTCCACATCAAGCGCTATTTGGGGCATTGGTTCTTTTGTTTTTTCAAAAACTAAAGTTATTCTTTTTTTCATTATTTCTTTGCGATAGAGTTCAATCACCGCTTCAATTACTTTTATTAAATCAACTGATTCTGATTTTTCTAAATAATGACCCTCTTCTATTTTGGCCACATCTAAAAGATCTTTAATCAAAACAATCATTCGTTCATTGGCTTGATAAATTTTTTCTAAATAATCTTTTTGTTGGTTATTTAAATCGCCCAATTCATTATCTAGAAACAATTTTAATGTCCATTTAATGGCGGAAAGCGGTGTTCTTAATTGATGAGCCACCAAAGAAACAAATTCGGTTTTTAATTTCTCCTTAATTTTCTCTTGTGTAATATCATGTAAAATAACTAATTGACCAAAATTATTTTCTTTTTGTTTTAAAGGTATAATGGAAACTTGTAAACTTAAATCATTGAAGGAAATTTCTTTTTTAATAACTGGCTTTTCTTCTTTTAGTAGATTGATTAAAGAACTAAAATTAGGATACTGAGACAAAGCGGTAATTGTTTTTGTTTTAACTTTCTTTCCTTTTACTTTTAATAAATTCTCAGCCGATTGATTAATTACCAAAAGTTTATCCTGTTCATCAAAAACCAATATTCCATCAATGAAATTTTCAATAAGAACGGTTAATAGTTTTAACATATTAATTTTATTTTACCACAATTTTAAATTCTGGTTAAATGGTTCTTTTTGATTAACTTTGTCTTCTAAAGCGAAAATTTCTGACAAACGATTGAGTAAACTTTTAAACCCCCATTTTTCTAAAAGTTCTTTAATTTTTTCTTTTTGGTAATTGCCCCATTGGCATTGTTGAAGATTAAAATCAAAAGGCGTAATTTTATGAATCTGGGCTAACTCGCGCGAAAAAAAGGCTTGTTCTTTGTATTTTAAAAGCAATTCCCTCAGGCGCGGCTTGAGTTTTTTTGCTTTTTCTGAATTCTCAGCTAATTTTTGATATAAATTATCTAAGCTGCCAAATTCTAAAAGTAATTTGATGGCTGTTTTTTCGCCAATACCCGTAATGCCCGGGATATTATCAGAAGGATCGCCGCGCAGGGCTTTAAAATCCAAAATTTGCGCCGGGCTTAACCCTTGAAATTTTTCTTTAACTAAATTTTCATCGTATAAAATAATATCTTTCACTCCTTTTTTTAAAATATAAACTTTGGTTTGCGGATTAACCAATTGCAATGTGTCTAAATCGCCGCTGACAATAATTATTTCTATAGCTGGCCAAATCTGTATTTGTCTTGCCAAAGCAGCGATAGTGCCAATAATATCATCGGCCTCAAAACCAGCTTTTTCAAAAACAGGCACGCCCCAAGCAGTTAAAATTTCTTTTACTTTGGGAATTTGTTGATATAATTCAGGCGGAGCAACCGGTCTTTTGGCTTTATATTCTTTATATTTTTGGTGACGCAAGGTTGGCCCTGGAAAATCAAAGGCGGCGGCTAAATAATCGGGTCGCAAATCCCGGATAGTTCTTAGAAAAACCAATAAGAATCCATAAAGAGCATTAACCAATTCGCCTGTTTTTGTGGTTAATGGCGGCAAAGCGTGGAAAGCTCGATGAATAATTGAATTGGTATCAATAATAACTAATTTCTTTGATTTTTCTTTCATAATTTATTTTAACATAAATTGTGAATTAAGCGTTATCTTGCGCAAATTTTTATCAATAAAATCAAATTGTAAAATAATAGTCTGGCGGGGCAAAATTTTTCTAATTCTATCCGCCCATTCAATCACTATAATATTTCTGGGCTGGGAAATAATATTTTTAAAGCCCAATCTTAAAATCTCTTTTGGTTTGCCAATCCGATAACAATCTAAATGATAAAAATTAATAAATTTAGATGAGGGGTTATGGATACTAAATCTTTTTAAAATAATAAAGGTGGGGCTAAGAATTTTTTCTTTAACTCCTAAAGCGCGAGCGAAGCCCTGACAAAAAGTTGTTTTCCCGCTGCCTAATTCACCAATTAAACCAATAATGAGAGTTTTTTCTTTTTTTTGTTTTAAAATTTTCCGGGCCAGGGTTTGAGCCAATTTTTGAGTTGCTTTTGCGTTTTTGGTTAAATATGATTTGACCATTTAATAAAAAGGGGGTAAATTAAAATAACTATCCTTATTCTAAAAAATTTTTAAAAACATGGAAAGAGAAAAGATTACTGGCGAAATTAAAATCGAACCCCAAAAAATAACTGCTATCCAAAGCAAAATCACGAATATTGGCGAATATCGGCAGGAAATTGAAGAGATATTAGAAGCAGCCAGCGCTACTGAATTATTAGAGATGATTTGTAGTGGAGCTATTTTTCTAGGCGCTTCTGATATTCACCTTGAGCCAAGTGAAGAAGAAACAAAATTAAGAATCAGAATTGATGGCATTTTGCAAGATATCATTAATCTAAAAAGAAAAACTTATGATCTGCTTGTTTCGCGAATTAAACTTCTTTCTGGGCTTAAGTTGAATATCACTGACCGACCGCAAGATGGTCGGTTTACTATTTTAATGGGCGAGGTGATTATTGAAATGAGAGTTTCGGTTTTGCCAGCCGAGTTTGGCGAGACAATCGTGATGAGAATTTTAAATCCCAAAAGTTTGATTGAGGTTGAAGCGTTGGGATTAAGAAAAGATTTAATTAAAATCTTTGAGAAAGAAATCAATCGACCTAATGGCATGTTTATTGTCACTGGTCCAACTGGTTCAGGAAAAACAACAACGCTTTACGCTATTTTGAAGAAGATTAATACGCCAGAGATTAAAATTATTACTATTGAAGATCCGGTCGAGTATCATCTTAAAGGTCTTTCACAAACACAAGTTGATCCCAGTAAAGGCTATACCTTTGCCAGCGGCTTACGTTCCATCATGCGCCAAGACCCTGATGTTATTTTGGTTGGTGAAATCAGAGATCTAGAAACAGCGGAAATCGCTTGCCAAGCAGCTCTTACTGGCCATTTGGTTTTTTCCACCCTTCACACCAATGACGCGGCTGGAGCTGTGGCTCGCTTAATTGATTTGGGAGTTAGGCCAATTTCTATTGCGCCAGCGCTTAATATTGTGGTGGCGCAGCGTTTGCCAAGAAAGGTTTGCCAAAAATGCGCTAAACTGGTTGTTCCTTCAACTGATGAACTATCTAAACTTAAAGAAGGCTTAAAAGGTGTAGCAAAAGAAATTATACCAGTTGATCTTTCTGGTCCTGATTTAAAAATTCCCAAACCAACCGGTTGCGCTTATTGCAATTTTACTGGCTATCGCGGTCGTATTGGTATTTATGAAACATTTATAGTTGATGATGAAATGGAAAAGTTTATTCTAACCTCTCCTTCAATTGTGGCCATGAAAGAATTGGCTATTAAAAAAGGTATGGTTTTAATGCGTCAAGATGGATTAATTAAGGTTTTGGAAGGTATAACAACTATCGAGGAGGTAGAAAGAGTGGCTGGCGAATAAAACAGCCCCAGAACTGGGGGACTTTAAGTACTAGGGACTAAAGTTTAGAATTTTTTTAAAGGCATAGTCTCGCCGTAGCCAGACTACCCTTGAAAAAAATTCCTCCCCCCAGTTCTGGGGCTACTTTAAAGTGAATATAACAAATTATATTAAATTTGTCAAGGGGCTTATGAATTATAAAGACCTAGCCCTATTAGTGATTTTAATCATCTTGCCGTTAAAAATTTCAGCTAATTTTTCTTGTCTTGACCTTAATACTGCTTCTTTGGAAGATCTTGAAAAATTAACTGGTGTTGGGCCAGTAATTGCTCAAAAAATTATTGATAACCGACCATTTTCTTCAATTGATGACCTAATCAAAATCTCAGGTATTGGCGAAGTAAAACTGGCAGCTATTAAAGAACAAGGTTTGGCCTGTGTCATGTCTTCTTCAACAAATCAAACGATCAATCAACCAACAGTTCAAACCAAGCCTATCCAAAATAAATCTACTAAAGAAACAGAAATAAAGCCAAAGATTATTCTTTCTTTTCCTAAAAATAGCCCAGCCAATCAGGAAATCCCTGTAACCTTAACAGTTTCTAATTTTAAAAATGTTACTTATGATGTCAAGATTTCTTTAGAAGCAAATCGGGTTCTTTCTGATATCTATAATGAAAAAGAAAATAAATGGCAATCTTCTAATTATTATCTTAAAGAATGTTTTCTGGGTCCATCTTGGGAAAAAACATTTAAACTTAAAATTAATGAAAAAAATCTTAATTTTCAAGGCGAAGCCGATCTTTTGGCTCGCGTAAGAGAAAATGGAAAAAGCAGTTATTTAGAACAACGAGAAAAAATCAATATTGTATCGCCCTTATCAGTCAGCCAATCATCTGCTAATTTTTTAACAGAAGACAACCTTCAATTAAGTCCAAATAGAAATTTAGCGACTATTAATCAATCAGTAACTAATTTGTTTTATAAGCCCGATGTTTTTTTAATCGCTTTAATTAATGCTTTTGTTTTGAGTTTATTAATTTTAGTTTTAAAAATTAAATTAAAAAATTATTAATTAAGGCCACATACTTCTTTCCTTTTCATATTTTTCCCTCGCCTCTTTATCCTTAATGTATTCTGGTAATAAATGCCAATGCCAAAGATTATCATGGCCTAAAAATCTATCAACCATATGTGGCAAAACACCGGGAGGTAATTTTTTCTCCCAATCAATCAATGACTCGCCAATCACGCCTTCAATCACCTGTTTCTCACCTGATTCTTCTGGTTTTTCCTCTGGAGAAATTTTTATTTGCTCATTCATAAACTTTTATCAATTTTATATTCTTTTATTTTTTTTGTCAATTGTCAATACTTGTTTTTTTATAAAAATAAAGTAAAATAATTTATATTTAATTATTATTATGTCTGGTCATAGTCATGCTAAAACTATTAAAAGGACTAAAGAACTAACCGACAAAAAGCGCGGTCAGATTTTTTCTAAAATCACGCGCGCTATTACTGTGGCAGTACGGGAAGCTGGTCCTCAACCAGAAGCCAACCCCAA
Organism: Minisyncoccales bacterium; assembly: GCA_049700655.1. Taxonomy (GTDB): domain Bacteria; phylum Patescibacteriota; class Minisyncoccia; order Minisyncoccales; family RBG-13-42-11; genus JBNAUV01. Next base: position 24,357 of record JBNAUV010000009.1, read on the forward strand.
ATTAAGACTGGCTATTGAATTGGCTCGGACAGCTAATATGCCTAAAGAAAATATTGAAAAAGCAATTCAACGGGCTAGTGGAGAAATTCAAGCAGAAAAATTGGAAGAGGTTAGTTTTGAAGCTTATGGACCAGGCGGCATTGCCCTAATTATTGAAGGTATTACTGATAATAAAAACCGTGCTTTATCAGAAATTAAACAAATTCTTAATCAAAACAATGGCAAATTGGTGGGTGAGGGCGCAGTACGTTGGTTATTTGAAAGAAAGGGCTGTATAACAGTCAATTTCCAATTATTAATTTCCAATTCCCAAACTGCTAAAATTAAAAATAAGGAAGAGTTGGAAATGGCAGCTATTGAAGCAGGTGCTGAAGACATTTATTGGCATGAAGATGTTTTAGATATTTATACCAAACCAGAAGAATTAGAAAAAGTAAAAAAGAATTTAGAAGCAAAAGGCATCCCAATTGAATCCGCTTCTTTAGATTGGGTACCTAAGGAAAGTATTAAAGTGGACGAAAAAACTAAAGAAGCTTGTCAAAAGCTTTTTGATGCTTTAGATGAAAATGACGCGGTTCAAGAAATTTATTCTAATTTAACCTTATAAATATTAAATTAATGCCTTCAGAAAGTGTTATTAGAAAAAAGGCAATTGAAATATTAAATAACAACGGCTGGGTGACCTGGCATCCGGCGCGCGCCCGTTTCAAACAAAATGATGTTTTTGGTATTATTGATTTATTAGCCGCTAAGAAAAGAAGTTTAAAAAAAATTCAATTAACCACTGTGGCTAATATTTCAACCAAAAGAAAGAAAATAATTAATTTTTTGAAGGAAAATAAAATCCAAATGGCTATTGAAATTTGGGCTTGGTCTCAAAAAGAAAAAAAATTTAGAAAAGAGAAGATAAATTTAACTTGACAGATTTTCTTTACTGACTATATTAATAACAGGACTAACCAATTAGATTGAATCTAATTGGTAAAGGTCGAAATTTAAATTAGAAACCTGACTCTATTTTTTTAATGGAGATAAATCTTTATGGAAGACAAAATTTTAAACCCCTTTGTTTGCCAGGATGACGAAGAGGAAACAGAAGAGGAAGAAGGAGAGGTTATAGAGGAAGAAGAAGAATAATTAAAACCCCTGCCTAAGGCAGGGGTTTTAATTTAGATTAAAAGTAGAAGGTCTTGCTAAAATATTTAATTTATATTAAATTTTAGATATAATGTTGCAAAAAACTTATCATTATCTCTTTAGTAAAAAAAAGGGGTGGTCTCTTCTTTTTTTAATTTTGAAATTCTTAGTTTTTATCTTTTTATTAATTCTATCTTTAAGTGTAGTAATTTTTGTTTATTATGCCAAAGATTTGCCTCGACCAGAAAGTTTTACTGAACGATCGTTAGCGCAATCAACTAAAATTTATGATCGTACTGGCCAGGTTTTATTATATGAAATTTATGGCGAAGAAAAAAGAACTTATGTTCCTCTTGAAAAAATTCCTCTTTATCTCCAACAAGCGATTATTGCTGTTGAAGACAAAAATTTTTATCATCACCCCGGTGTTGATCTTAATGGTGTCTTGCGTTCTATTTTAATTAATTTAAAGGTTGGCCAACTAATTTATGGCGGGTCCACTATCCCCCAGCAATTAATTAGATCAACTTTTTTGACGCCAGAAAAAACCTTAGAAAGAAAAATTAGAGAAATTATTTTATCTTTGGAACTTAATCGACGTTACTCAAAAAATCAAATTTTAGAATGGTACCTAAATCAAATTCCTTTTGGCCAAAATGCTTATGGTGTAGAAGCGGCCAGCCAAGTTTACTTTAATAAATCAGTAACCGACATCTCTCTTGCTGAAGCCGCTACTTTGGCAGCCTTAATTCGCGCGCCTTATTATTATTCTCCTTATGGCGAACAACGCAATGAATTATTAAAAAGAAAAGATTATGTTTTGCAAAGAATGTATGAAGATAATTATTTAACTGAAGAACAATTAAAAACCGGCCAACAGGAAATTGTCGAATTTGCGCCGCTAAAAACTATTAAAGCGCCCCATTTTGTTTTATATGTTATTGAAAATGAACTTAAAAAAAGCTATGGCGAAGATTTAGAATATCTTAAACAAAATGGATTAAAAATTTATACTACTCTCGATTGGCGTTTACAACAATTAGCTGAAAAAACAGTTAAAGAAAAGGTTGAACAAAATCGTAAAATCTTTATGGCTTATAATGGCGCTTTAGTAGCGATTAAACCAAACACAGGTGAAATTTTAGCCATGGTTGGCTCAGCTGATTGGTATGCTACTAGTTCTTATCCAGAAAATTGTCTTCCTGGCCATACTTGTTTGTTTGACCCTAAATTTAATATGGCTGTAGGCAGTAAACAAAATCCAGGCCGACAGCCCGGGTCCGCTTTCAAACCATTTATTTATGCCACTGCTTTTAAAAAAGGTTATACTGATGATTTTCGGGTGCTTGATGATTTTTCTAATTTTGGCACTTGGGGAAATAAAGAATATCTCCCACAAAATTATGATGGTCTATTTCATGGCTTGGTTACTTTAAGACAAGCCCTAGCCCAATCCTTAAACATCCCTTCTATTAAGGTTCTTTATTTAATTGGTCTTGAAGAAAAAATAAATAATGAATTAGCAATTAATAATTTTCATGGATTAGAATCTATTTTTGTTAAAGGATTAGCTGAAAGTATTAAAACTGCCCAAGATATGGGTATTACTACTTTAAACCAACCAATTAGCAATTATGGCCCATCTCTTGTTTTGGGTGGTGGTGAAGTTAAACTTTTGGATATGACTTCAGCTTATGGTGTCTTTGCCACTAATGGATTAAAAATCCCGCCTGTTTCAATTTTAAAAATTGAAGATTATAATGGAAAAACTATTGAAATAACCAAAAAAACACCTCAGCGAGTTTTATCGTCTGAAATTTGTCAATTAATAACCAGTATTCTTTCTGATAATGAAGCGCGAGCCCCAATGTTTGGCCCGCGTTCTTATTTATATTTTGAAGGCTATCAGGTAGCAGTAAAGACCGGCACAACCAATGATTTCCGTGATGGCTGGGAATTTGGCTATACGCCAGACATTGTGGTTGGTGCTTGGGTAGGTAATAACAATAATGCGCCAATGACCAGCGACCCAGCAGCGCGAATTGTTGGCCCAATTTTCTACGAGTTCATGTCAAAATACCTAACTGGTAATTATTAAATCTACTATCTAACCAATTCAGTAACCAAAGAGCGAGGACGACCTTGCCGAAGGGTGC
>JBNAUV010000010.1:0-1771 GCA_049700655.1 Minisyncoccales bacterium
CGACCTTTTCTATCTGTTTTGAGTATACACCCGTAATTATTCCTTGTCAATACTTTTAATTTTTGCTATACTTAACTTGTATTTTAGGCGGCGCGCCAGTTTCACTGGCACGAAATTCGGCGGCGGCGAAAGCGAGGGCGGGACGGGAATTCATTTCCCCCACACCCCTTTTTTCTTCCCGTCCCGCCCGAGCGTTCCGTTTTGGTTTCTGCCGCGCGAAGCGCGGCAATCAATCGGGATTTTGCTCAAAATAGGTTCGCACTTCGTCCAGTAATTGCGACCAGACAAGACTTTCATTATTTCTGGGTGTTTTGTTTGCTCGCTTTGCTTCTCTACAGACACAAGGACGAACCGCTTCCCACACCATTCCGCCTTCGGCGGAAAGCAAGCGGGCCCCGTAGCAAACCGAAGGTTTTGCTATGGGGCCCGCCCGCTCTCTAAGCTCTTATCTAAAATTTATGGCCCTGGCTTTTAGAAAGTTGTTTCGGAAACAAAATTAAGTGGGTGTCTTAGCCCTGCCCCACGGGACAGGGATCATTTCAGACTCCCCAAAAGAGCTTTTGTACCAAAACTAACTAAAAGACCAGGGCCAATTTAATTATAATTCCTGAGAATAATACCTGTCAAACTAAATAAGCAGGTCGCTTAATTGTTTAATTAAAGAAACAACGACTGGCGGCGGCAATAAACTATAAGACAATTCGCCATCGTCATCAATAATTGTCCAGGGTTTTTCTTTGATAATTACTTTTTTTTCTTTTTCGTCCCATTGATACTCATATTCTGGCGTAATTTCATAAGTATCAACCAAGTTAGAAGCTTCTTTGATTGGTATAGAATTTCGTAAAAGAATTTTGGGAAGACCGTAAAGCGCCAAGGCCTGTTTAATTAACGCCTCGTCTTTAACTAATCGCTCTTTAATTGGTTGAATACCCAGCTCATCCCCTTCTTTCGGCGCCATACGAGCTCCTTGGCACTGTGGATTGTCACAAATTAAATAAAATTCCTTTTTTTCTGCCTCATAACCAATTTTAGAAGTGGGCAATAATTTCAAATTGCGCGAGGTCTGGCAAAGAGGACAAACAACCCGATATTTTATTCTTTCATCAATCACTGCTTCCGGCACATCAATCAAAACAAAAAAATCAGGATCGTCTCGATAACCAATTAAATCGCGAAAAAATAAGGCAAAATTAATTTGGTCTAAATCACGCGGAAAACCATCAATAAAAATCGCTTTTTTTTCGCGCCGACCAATTTCTCGTTTGACTAAAGCCAAAATTAATTCGGTGGGTAAAAGAGTTTTAGTGCTCCGTTGCATCAGACTTTCTATCAATTGTTCAAGAGAATGCCAACCGCGATAATTTTTTTCTAAAAAACTAATCAATTCTCTTTTTTTATTTTCATCAACCAATTCTTTATCAATGGCTCGTACTGTGTCGCCAATTGAAAAATGGTCAATCTTGTCTGGCGCTACTATTTCAGCAAACATTTTGGAATAAGTGCCTTTGCCCGAATTTTTTTTGCCCAAGAGATAAACGACAAAGGTTTTGCTTCCTTCTAAATACTTTCTAATTTTTTTAATTTCTTCGCCGGCTTTAAACTCAAAATACTTCCTTCTTTCTGCTGGATTATTTAAATCAAATTTTTGATTAGAATTAGTTTTGGTTTTGAAAAGCGGAAACCGCATATTAGGTCAATTAGGTCAATTAGGTTAATTAGGTCAATTAGGTCAATTAGGTCAATTAGGTTAATTAGGTCAATTAGGTCA
>JBNAUV010000010.1:1871-25456 GCA_049700655.1 Minisyncoccales bacterium
ATTAGGTCAATTAGGTCAATTAGGTTAATTAGGTCAATTAGGTCAATTAGGTCAATTAGAAATTAATAGCCTTTTGCCATCGCTAATAATTTTTATATCGCCATTTAAATCAGTTCTTAAAACTCTTATATCATATTTGGCTAACCTGTCCAGCACCTCTTGGGCTGGCTGGCCAAATTTATTGTTTTGACCAACCGAAATAATTGCCACTTGCGGCGAAACTGCTTGAACAAATTGTTCTGAAGTTGAAGTTTTACTGCCATGATGACCAACCAGCAAAACATCTGAATTTAAATGCATCTTTTGGCATAAATAATCAAGGTTTTCTTGATTCATCTCTTTCTGACAAAACTTCTCTTTGCTTACCAATTCTTCTTCAATTGACTGATAGGTGTCACCCATAAATAAAAAACTATGCTCTTTATAAGTCAAACGCAAAACAAAAGAAGAAAAGTTAGCGTCTTTAAATTCTATGTCTATCAAATTAAAAAATGGATAAAGAATATCTAAAGAAAAATCTTTGCTTTTAATCCGTTGGCCAGCCCAACCAATTTTTATGTTTGATTTAGTTTGAGAAATTAAATCCTGCCACCTTTGAAAATCTAAACTATTTTCTCGAGCGCCATTCCAAATAATATTCTCTACCCGATATCTTTCCATTACATCAGCCAGGCCGGCAAAATGATCTTTATGAGCATGTGTAATAATTACCAAATCTATTTTTTTCTGCCAAAAAGGAATTTCTTTGGCTAATTTTTCTAAAATAGAGGCATTGGGACCGCTATCAATTAAAATATAATGGCCATTTGTGGATTTAATTAAAGCCGCATTGCCTTGGCCCACATCAAAAAAAACAACCTCCAAAGAATGAGGTTTGTTTAAATGATAAATAACACTCCAAGCCAAAAAATTAAAAATTAGCAAACCAGTTAAAATTGCCCAAACAAATTTTTTATTTCGCGAATTCATAATATAATATGATAACACAAAACACCGCGCTTCGCGCGGTGTTTTGTCTGGCGTAAAAACTTCCGGAAATTTTTACTTGAAAAACTTTTCCGGTTTATGCCTTGCCCATTATTCTAAATATCTTTGTGCCGCAATTTGGGCAGGTACCAGTCATGGCTTTTCTTTTCACGCCGCCTTTTCCTTTCATTTCTACTTCTTTCGCATTGGCAATCTCCACTTTCTTTTTGCATTTAACGCAATAACCCTCCATAGTTTTAAAAATTAATTTTTTGTTATTAAAAGCGACCTTTCTATCTTTTGGCTGCTAAAATAATTCTTTTAGCCAAAAGATAGCAATTAAGCTAATATAATTTAGCTTAAATTAGACCAAAATTAAAGTCAAGCCAATTAAAACCCTATCTAATCTCGCAAATTTCAAATAGTCCAGCAATTCTTTTTTTAATATTCAAAAGAAAATCATCAGAATAAGGCTTAATTTTCTCTAAATCGGGATTTAATGTTTTTTGCGGCAAAAATTTCTGTAAATAATACCTTTTGGCTGGCGCCATGGCTTGAACCAATTGTCCAATATCCTCGGCTGTCTGAATGGTCGGGACAACTGTTGTCCGAAATTCATAATCAATAGCGCTTGTTTTGATTATTTTAATGCTTTGTTTAATGTCCGCGAGATTAACCTTAACGCCAGTCGCCTTTTCATACTTGGCGGTTTCGAGCGGCGCTTTAACATCCATGGCAACATAATCAATTAATTTTTCTTCAATTAATTTTTTTAAAACTAACGGCTGAGAGCCATTGGTGTCTAATTTCACTAAATAACCCAATTTTTTAATTTTTTGGCAAAATTGCGGTAGATCCTGATTTAAAGTTGGTTCACCGCCGCAAATGACCACGCCATCTAAAAATTTTTTTCTTTTTTTGAGAAAAGAAAAAAAATCTGCTTCATCAATCACTGGCTGTTCTTTAATTTTCTCTGGCAAAACCAATTCGGCAGAATAACAAAAAGGGCAATGAAAATTACAGCCCGCTAAAAAAACCGTGGCCGCTAACCGGCCCGGATAATCAATCAAGGTCAATTTTTGCCAACCGGCAATTTTCATATAATTTGTTTTAAATGAAATTCTTTTCTTTGTTTAAACTCTAATTGTTTTCCTTTATTCCATTGCTGAACTGGCCGATAATAACCAACCACCCGCGAATAAACCTCACAAGGCTGTTGAATAGTACATTTGGGACAAAGGAAATATTCGCCAACAAGATAGCCATGAACTGGGCAAATGGAAAAACTGGGGGTAATGGTAATATAGGGCAAAGCGAAATTTTCAAAAACTTTTTTGATTAATTTCTTGACAGCTTCGCTGTCTGGCATTCTTTCGCCTAAAAAAATATGTAAAACCGTGCCGCCACTATATTTACATTGTAAATCATCTTGTAATTTTAACGCTTCAAAAACATCGTCAGTGAAATTTACCGGTAGTTGGCTAGAATTAGTGTAATAAGGTATATTTTTTGTTCCTGCTGTAATAATTTCTGGAAATTTTTCTTTGTCTTGTAAAGCCAAACGATAAGCAGTTGATTCAGCGGGCGTCGCCTCTAAATTATAAATATTGCCCGTTTCTTCCTGATATTGAACCAATTTCTTTCTCATAAAATCCATTATTTCTAAAGCAGTCTTTCTTCCTCTTCTTGAGCCAATATTTTCACCAATAAAATTTAATAAACATTCATTCATTCCCACCAAACCAATGGTTGAAAAATGATTAGCCCAATATCTGCCTCTTAATTTTTTCACATCTTGTAAATAATAACGCGAATAAGGATAAAGTCCTTTTTCAATATAATTTTCCAAAACTTTTCTTTTTATTTCCAAACTCTCTTTGGCTAACTCCATTATTTGGGTTAATCTTTCAAAAAATTCCTTTTTGGTTTTAGACAAATAGCCAATTCTCGGCAAATTAATCGTCACTACGCCAATTGAACCAGTTTTGCTGCCACTGCCAAACAATCCGCCACCGCCGCGATTATAAAGTTCAGTTAAGTCAAGACGAAGCCGGCAACACATTGATCTCACGTCTTCTGGCTTCATTTCGGAATTAATATAATTGGCAAAATAATTTGTGCCATACTTGGCTGAGGCTTCAAAAATTCCATTAAAAGCTGGTTCTTCCCAAGGAAAATCTTTGGTGATATTAACCGTAGGAATGGGAAAATGAAAAGGTCTGCCCTTGGCATCGCCCTCGGTATAAACTTCATAAAGAGCTTTATCAAAAATTTTCATTTCTTCTGCGAATTCGCCATAGATCTTCTCTTGCGGTTGGCCGCCAATAATTACTGGCAATTTAGCAAAAGCGGATGAAGGTTTTAAATCCAAAGTAATATTAGAAAATGGACACTGAAATCCCACTCTGGTGGGAATTGCCATATTAAATAAAAATTCTTGTAGGGCTTGTTTTACTTGTTGGTAATTTAAATTATCATAACGGATAAACGGCGCTAAAAGCGTATCAAAATTAGAAAAAGAAACTGCGCCTGCTGCTTCGCCTTGTAAAGTATAAAGAAAATTAACAATCTGGCCTAAAGCTGAACGAAAATGTTTAGCCGGCTTGGTTTCCACTTTGCCTGTTACGCCGCCAAATCCTTTTAACAAAACATCGTAAAGATCCCAGCCCACACAATAAGGACCCAAAGTATCTAAATTATGAATATGAAAATCACCCGACTCATTAGCCTCTCTAATTTTTTGAGAATAAATTTTATTTAACCAATATTGTTTAACAATATAAGAAACACCATAATGATTTAATCCTTGCAAAGAAAAAGCCATATTGGCATTTTCTTGTACTTCCCAATCAAGCTTCTCTAAATATTGATCAATCCGGTCAACTGCTTCTTCAGAAATAGTAATGGCTTCTCTAATGCGACGTCTTTGTTCGCGATAAAGAATATAAGCTTTGGCTGTTTCAACTAATCCCTCCAAAATTAAAAGTTCTTCCACAATGTCCTGAATCTGCTCAACTGTCGGAATTTCATCTTTCTTAAAACGCCGATTTAAAATTTTCACCACTTTATTGGATAACTGCTTTGATTTTCGACCATCGCCCTGGCCGCTGGCTGTAATTGCTTTTAAAATTGCATTGGTAATTTTCTCTTGGACAAAATCAACAATTGAACCATCTCTTTTTTTAATTTTAGTAATTTTATTTTTTAACATATTTAAAAATAAATATATTTCCCTATTTTAACTTGCTAAAAATAAAAGTCAAACTGTGGAAAAAATTTTTTGAAAAAAAACAGAGTTTTACTCTGTTTTTTCAATGGCTCCTTGCGGACAAATCTTTTCGCCGCCGCACTGGGCCAATTTTTCTGAATCAATTACCTCTGCCTTGCCATCATCTTTTAGTTCGGTTGCTCCCGGACATTCAGCCACGCAAAGTCCGCAACCAATACATTTATCTTTATTAACTTTATAGTTCGCCATAATTCTTAAAAAATTTTATTTAGGGCGTTTGTTTCAATGACCTTTTAGGAATTATATTTAATTATACTACATTAAAAAATAAAAAACAAATATTTTGTTTAGGGAATAAATTTTTTATTGCCCCTGTTTATACTTTATCAATTTATTATTAAATAAACAACAATAAAATAGTATAATTATATCAAAGGTCGAAAAATAAAAATAAAAAATTGATTAAAATAAACTATGAATTTAATTACGCTCGGTCGCTGGTCATTTATTTTGGGTTTGGTTTTATCGGTGGTTGCTGGTTTGGGCGGTGAAATTCCGGCTCTTACCACTATTTTACTTATTTTGGGCTTAATTGTTGGCTTTCTTAATATCAGTGAAAAAGAAAGCACACCATTTTTGGTGGCTGTTATCGCTCTAATTATTACTGGTATGGCTGGCTTAAATACCATCCAATATATTGACTGGTTAATACCAATACTTAATAATTTGGTGGTGTTCGCCGCAGCCGCCAGTTTAATTGTGGCTGTAAAACAGTTAATCGTTTTGGCCAGAAAGATGGATTAAAAGACGGATTAACAACAATAAAGTTTTTTAGGAATTTTCCCTTCCTCAATTTTGCCAAAGGGATTGCCAAACTGCCGAATTTTTTCAATCATCTCTTGATTTTCTTTGGTTTGTAAATTTTCTTTGTCCATAAAACTGCGGAGTTTTTTCATCAATTCAGGCAAATTGATTTTTGCCGGACAATTCTCAAAACAAGCAGAGCATAAAGTACAAGCAAAACAATTTGCCTCCACTGCTTTTTTAAAACTTTCTGATAACCCGGCAAAAATTATTCCTTTAGAACCCAAATATCTGTCGCCATAATTTCGGCCAATTTGGTGAAAAACCGGACAGAAATTTAAACAAGCGCCGCAATTAAGACAATATAAAATTTCTTCAAATCCTTCTTGCAAAAGTTTGCTTCGGCCATTGTCTAATAAAATTAAATAAACTTTTTTCGCGCCCTGCGCGCCAACCACTGTTTGATTTTGAATATCAGCTGTTTGCGATGGGCCAGCAATGATAGAAATATAAACCGGCCAAGTTTGACCCGTGCCCCAAATGGCTGCTGCCTTAACAATTTTTAAAGCAGCTTCTAAATTTTCCACGATTTTTTCAAAACCAGCCATCACAATATGGATCTCGGGCCAACGCGAAACCAAAGAGATATTGCCTTCATTTTCCAAAATCAAAATTTTTCCGTCAGTCGTAATTGCATTAGCCCCGGAAATACCAACCTCGGCTTGGGAAATTTTCTCTCTTAAAAAATTTCTTACAAAATTAGCAATCGCTTCAGGTCTAGCTTCAATATCTTTGCCAAATTTTTCTTTTATTTTTTGAGAAATTTTTTCTGGAGTTAAATGTAAGGCGGGCAATACTGGATGAATTTCTTCCTGCTCAAAAATCTGCACCAAAAAATCGCCTAAATCAGTTTCGGTTAACTCCTTATCGGTTAAAAATTCCTCTGTTTCAATTTCACTAAAAGTATTGGTTTTTGCTTTAATAATTTTTTTCTTGCCTTCTAAAATTTTCTTTAGCTGTTCTCTCGCTTCTTGGCTGTCCTTTGCTTCAAAAACTTCTATGCCGTTTTCTTTTAAATTGGCAATTGTCTTCTTTTTTAATTCTTTAATTTGGGCCAAGGTATTCTTTTTTAACTGATAAATTTCTTCTCTAAATTTTTCTCTCTCTAAATTGTTTTTTAATAATGCCTTCTCTCTTTTCTTTCTATATTCTAAAACTATCTGCCAAATAACTGATTTTGTTTCTGGTTTTAAAAAAGATTGGTTGGTAATCATATCTTCTAATTGTTTAATTGTACTATCTAACCAATTCAGTAACCAAAGAGCGAGGACAATCTTGCCGAAGGGTGCATATCGCAGCCGAGCCCGCCACAAAGCCTTGTCTTTCAGTTAAGGGTCTGGGAGGCTCGGCGAGATATAGCAGCGCCAGGAGATATAACCTTTTATTACCTTCTTACGGCGACTGCCTGCTCCCTGAGGCAAGGCGTCCGAGCGATTAAATGTTACCAAATTGGTTAGCAATTATATTTTAGTTATTACTGTCTTTTTTATCAAATTTCTTTACTAATTCTTCATTAACTTCTTTTATTTTAAGCAGTTCCTCAACTTTACGCCGCAGCCCATAAGCGCGAAACAAATTGAATAGGCATATTATCTCCAATAACTGCCATTAATCTTTTAATTAGCTCTTCTTTTTTATAAAGATGGCCATTTGGTCCCAAAATATCTCCTCTTTGCATAATAACCCCAACCAATTCTTGAAAGTTTCTGGCTTGGTTTATCGCTCTTTCATATTCTTCTTCTAAGTTTGTTTCTTTATTCCATTCTTTTAATTGTTCTAAGGAAACTTCTTTCTGTAATATCTTTTCTTCACCGCTGACTGGATTAATTTCTTCTTTGCAAACAACAACATGTCCCGGCAATTTTGCGCCATAAACTATTTTCCATCCTTCTTCTATTTTTCCTGATGACCTTTTTATTTTAACTTCCTGACCTATTTTAAATGAAGAATCAGAATCTGATGGAATAAATGGTTTTTCTAAGTTCTCAGACATAATAAAGGTTGACTTTTTTATAAAATACCACAAAAGTTAAAAATTGTAAAAATTTACTTTTTGTTTTTACCGTCAATCACGATTAAAGCATGGAAGTCCTGATATAAACGATAGTCTTTTTTTAAGTTTTTCTCAAATAATTTTTGTAAATAAGCATAAGTCAAATTTTTAGCCAATCGTCTTTGTTTAACCAAACGCCGGGTATATTCATCAATAACAAAAATTGGTTTAGCCAAAGCGTAAAGTAAAATACTGTCAGCGGTTTCCGGTCCAATGCCTTTTAATTTCAATAACTCTTCCCTTAATTGATGAACCTTTATTTTTTTCATTTTTTCAACACTGCCATAAGTTTCAATAATAAATCTGGCCAAATTAAATAAATAATTGGCTTTGGTTTTATAAAAACCAGCTGGCTGAATTAAAGGAATTATTTTTTTCTTACCCAGTCGCACAATATTTCGTAAAGAGGCAAAGCCTTGTTTTTTAAGATTTTCCATCGCCCGCTCCACATTGCGCCAATTAGTCCGCTGAGTTAAAATAGCGCCTATGATTACCTCTTCCTCTTCTTTTTCTGTTTTTGGCCGCTGGCACCACAAACACCATTGGCCAGCCGGTTGGCCATATTTTTTTCTTAATTCACAATATAGTTTTTTAAAATGATCTTTTTTAATCATTAGGCTGAAAGCGGCGGTAATAACAATATGAACATTCTGGCTGCGGCGGAGGCAATGGCCCAGTAATAATCTGATAAACCTTTTTTAAAGTTGCGTATCCCCTTTTATGACTGACCTCCATTTTTACCAGTTCAGTTTCAAATTGAGTATAATTTTTTTCGTAACTAATAGGATAAAAGAAAAGAAGATAGCCATGATTAGCTGGCGACAAGCCATTTTTATCAAAAAGCAAAGCGTAAAGATCAAGTTGGATTTGATAATGCAGATGAGTGTTTTCTTTTATCGCAAAGCCCCGGGTTTTAAAATCAAAGGGAATATATTTGTTATCAGTTGTTATTAATAAATCATCAATCAAACCTTTTAAAATCATATTAAATTCCGGAAATTCTGCTGCTAATCCGTTTTTTCTGTTTCGCCATTGATTTAATTTTTCAGTATCATCAAACAATCTGCCCTCTATCTTCCCGGCCACTTCAGGCGGCAATTTATTAGCGCTGCGATATTTATCAAAATAATCCTTAACTATCTCATCCATGCCCCTGGGTAAACTCGGAAAAATGCCTTCTGGCCTTTTTAGGCCTTCTCGATAAAACAACCAAAGGCAGCGCGGACATTCTAACAAACTGCCAATCGTGGACGGCGATATTCTAAATTGATTTTTTATGTTGGTATTCATTATTTAACTAACTATTAATTTTTTATTGCTCAACAGCTCGGCTTGTCAATTTTCTTTTACTAAAAACAAAAAGATAAAGAATTTCCAAAATGGCTAATGTATTCAGTAAAAGAATAGCAATAAACCAGGCTTTGTGATTGTTTTGGGCTGCCCGCCACAAAGCCACGCCCTTCCAAGGAATGACCCAGCAAATTATCAATAAAATAATCCATTGATTTTGAATTAGAAATTGTTCCATAATTTTATTTTTTAATTTTATTTAATTAATTCTTGACCTTTAAAAATCTATTCTAAAACTTGATAATCAGCTGGGTTTTGCGCGCCGATTGCCAACTCAACCGCTCTTCTTATCTGAGGTAAATCCCAAGCGTTGATTTTTTTAAGAGAATTGCCTCTAAAAGATTGAATAATTTTTATTCCTTCCACATCAATAGCTACCCTATCGTCAGAAGCCAAAATTAAATTTGGCTCTTTCAATTCTCCTTCAGCCGGTCCGCGATTAATAAAACATTTTCTGGCGTCCATTAAAATTAAATTTGGTTGAAAAAGCACATTAAGCTCGGCAATTTTTTCTTGTAAGTGGCTTAAATGCAACTTCACTCTTTCCACTGGCTTCATTAAACCGACAGCCAATTTTAGGGCGCCGGTAAATTGGCCATATTTATGAGTTTTTAGACAAGGCAATAAAACTATCTTATCTACCCGGTCCAAAATTTCTGTTAGCGAAACCGATTTTAAATATCTGGCGCCGCTAATTTCTTTTTTAATCCATTTTAACTCTTCAAACACATAAATCCGGGGCGGCTGGGTTGATTCTAATAACTTAAATATGCCCAATTTTTCCATCACCTTTCTTGTATTCAAACTCATTGTTGAACTTTCGCCGACAATAACCAATTTTGGTTTTTTTTCATAAATAATTTCCACCACCTCCTTTAAAAAATTAAAATCTGTTGAAGCGGGAAAAGGATCAGCGGTATTAAAATTGGGCTTAACTAAAACAACATCGCCCTTATTGATAAAATTATCTATTCCGCCCAATGGCTGAAGGGCTGTTAAAATTGTATCGCGTAAATTCTTTTGTAATTTTGTTTTAATAACCTTTTTCATTTTACCAATTGAGTTCTAAATTATTTTTAGCATAAAATTATTTTTTTCTCAAAATAAAACCCTCTGTGCTGAGCCCAGAGGGTTCTTAATATGGATTAATAATAACTTTGGTGCCTATCTCGGCAAATTCTTGATTCAGCCATTGAGCATCTTTTTCAAAAAGTCGAACGCAACCATGGCTCGCGTTTTTACCGGGCAGCCCATTAGAAGCATGAAAAGCCGCGCCATCTTCAAAAAATAAAGCATAGGGCATGGCCGCGCATTCTTTGCCATGACAACCAACTGGATAACTTCTTGACCGATAATGAGCGCCGGTTTTGTAAACAATTTTAAATTGACCCTGAGGCGTCTGGCATGGTTTTTTAATATCGGAACAAATCTTGCGACCGCCAACAGCTGGTCCCCAATAAACCAGTTGGCCTGTTTGATTATAAGCGGCAAAAGCCAACAGTCGCGGGTCAAAAACAATTGTTTTACCCTCGACGCAAGGCATTTGCCAATTGAGGTTTTTTTCGCTTCGTTCATTATCAGCATAATCTTTAGCCAAAAAACAAACTCCATTTTCTAGGTCGTAAAAACAAACTGAATGAGGAAAGGGAGAAAAATCTAAATATGATTTTCCTTCAATCTGCCGCGGAATAGCTATTTTTTGGCCAAATTCTAATTCAGTGTTCTGCCGATTAATTCTTTGAATGAAATCGCGCTTCTCAGGGTTGGGAAAGAGATCTGCCCATTTTTCTGTTACTAACTGTTCTCTCATTCCTTGATTGGTTTGAACTCTAATGATTTTTTTGCCAACAGTGTAACATTCATACTCAAGATAATTAGCGCATAATTTTTCGCCATAGACCATATCAATCTCTTTCTTTTCATTGGTCTTAAGCGTTGAGGGAAAAATAAAAATTAAAAAAGCGAAAAACGCTATCTTCTTTCTTACTTTCATCCGCTTCTTAACACCTCCTTCTTTAATTTTTAAAAAACTATATTAAATATTTATTACAAAAATTCTTTTTGTCAAATATTAAAACAGCTACTTTTTATCTTTTTGATTTTATCCGCAAAAAATATTTAACCAATTCAAACAAAAACAAGTTGATAAAGCCAAACAAAAGTAAAATTGACCATTCAAATATTCCTAAAGAAGCGGTTTTTAATAAAAATTGAAACGGCGGCAAATAAATTGTCAAAATTAAAAACGCCAACCCCATCGTCAAAGTTAAATTCAAAACTCTGTTGGAAAATGGATTATATTGCCAAATGTTTTTTCTGAAATTTTTACAGGAAAAAGCATAACAAAAAGAGCCAAAAGCCAGGCCAGCAAAACAAAATGTTCTTATTTTCTCAATTGGCAAGTTAAAAAAATTAAAAAGAATGACGAAAAGAATAAATAAAACTATATCGGTTAAAATTCCGGCAATCAAAATTAAATATTTAATTTCTCTGGTTAAGATAGGCGCTTTGGGGTTTTCAGGGCTTCTTTTCATAATTTCTTTCTCTTCTGATTCAAAAGCAAAAGCCAATCCTTGGGGACTACCTTCAATAAAATTTTTCCATAAAATTTGAATGGGCAGTATTGGTAAAGGAAGGTTTGTTAAAAAAGCGGCAAAAACCAGAATTATTTCAGAAAAACACTCCATACACATAAACAAAATCGCTTTCCTTGCGTTATCCATCAGCCTTCTTCCTTCTTTGATTGTTTCTTTAATCAATGAAAAATCATCTTTTAATAAAATTAGGTCCGAGGCCTCTTTGACCACCTCTGTTCCCGAACCAACCGCAATTCCGATATCAGCCGCTCGCAAGGCCGGCGCATCGTTAACTCCGTCGCCGGTCATAGCAATTATTTTTCCTTTTTGCTGCCAGGCCTTGGCAATCCTTAGTTTATGTCTTGGCTCTGTTCTGGCAAAAATTTTAATTTTTGGTAAAATTTGGCTCAATTGCTCATCTGAAATCTCATCTAATTCTTCCCCGTCTAAAACCTCTGCCTCTTTAATTTCTATCCCAACCTCTCGCGCCACCGCTATGACTGTTTCTTTACGATCTCCGCTGATTATAATTGGTTGAATTCCAGCTTCTCGAACAGCCTCAATGGCTTCTTTTACCCCCTTTCTAATTGGATCGCGAAAAACTATCAAACCAAGAAATTCAAAATTCTTCTTTTTTATTAAATCTTCAAAGCTTTTTTCTCTAACAAAATCTTTCTGGGCAGAAGCCACCATCCGCCACCCTTTTTCTCCGGCCTCTTTTAACTTCTTCTCCCATTCTTGTTTTTCTTTTTCTGATAAACTTGAAAGTTCTAATAACTTTTCTGGCGCTCCGCATAAATATAAGGTTCTTTTTTCACCTTCTTTATAAATCGCTCCAGCAAATTTTTTCACTGGATCAAAGGGAATTTCTAAAATTTTTCTGTCTTCAAATTTTTGTTTTTCTATTCCTTCTTCAATTGCCTTTTTTAAAATCGTCTTCTCTATTGGCCTTCCTCTGATTTGCCATTTTTCTTTTGGATCCTGCGGATTTTCAACAAAAGCATCAATGCTTAAGGCGCCTCCTTTTAAAACTAAATTTCTCTTGCCAATTATTTCTGCAATTTCCATCTTTCCTTCGGTCAGTGTTAAGGTTTTGTCGGCTAAAATTAAAGAACAACTTCCTAATGTCTCAACGGAAGCCAAATTTCTAATCAATCCTTGTTTTTTCAAAATTCTTTGGGCTGAAATAGCCAAGGCAACAGTGATTGCCACGGGCAATCCTTCGGGAATTGCTGAAACCGCCAAAGCAACTACGGTTTCAAAAAGTAAAAGAAGGTTTTTCTCTCGGATCAACCCCAAGGCAAAAGTAACACAGACAACAAAAAGGAGAAAAATGGCTAATTCTAAACTTAATTTTTTGATTTTCTTCTGGAGAGGAGTGGTTTTTTCTCCTTTTTGAATTTCCTCGGCTATTTTCCCAATTTCAGTTTCCTTCCCGGTTTCGGTAACTATCATTTTTCCTTTGCCATCAACAACTACGGTCCCCATAAAGGCCATATTTTCTCTATCAGCCAAACTGGTTTTCTCGGGCAAGACCTCAAAATGTTTCAAAGATGGCAAAAATTCACCGGTCAAAATCATTTCTTCAATTTTCAAATATTGCGAATCAAAAATTCTTCCATCGGCCGGAACCTTTTGACCTGCTGTCAAAACAACAATATCTCCCGGAACCAAATCTTTGGCTTCGATAATTCTTTCTCTTTTGTCTCTAATTACTCTGGCTTCAATTTTTAAAACTTTTTTTAAACTCTCAAAAATCTTTGTTGCTTTATATTCTTGGAAAAATCCAATGGTGGCATTTAATAATAAAATTAAAAAAACAGCTAAGGAGTCAACAAATTCGGCCAAAAACAAAAGCAAAACTGCGGCAAAAAGTAAAATCAAAATAAGAACACTCTTAAATTGCCTTAAAAAGATAATCAACTTTGTTGCCGGCTTTTTTTCTTTAATCTCATTCAATCCAAATTCCCTTTTTCTAATTTCTACTTCTTTTTCACTTAACCCACTCCTCAAATCTGTTCTTTGAATTCTTTCTATATCTTCAATTTTTAAACTATGCCAAAAGATTTCTGCCATTTTTAAATTTTCTTATTTTTACTAAAAATAAAAGTTAAAGTTTTAATTAATTCTAAAATCAAAGTGGTTAAAATTCCAACACCAATCACCATTAACCAATGCCCGGCTTCCAGGGGAACGGTGTTTAAAATTTTGTTTAAGGGCGGAAAATAAATTGCTAAAAATAAAAATAAAAAAGCGTAAAAAATTCCAAAAAATAAAAATTTGTTAGAAAATAAATTTTCCATTTTAAAAATCGGTTTTGTTAAATTTTTAAAAGAAATGGCATAAATAAGATCAACTGTCCCAAAAATAGCAAAAACCAAAGTGCTGGCTAATTTTAAATTATCATTTTTTATCCCAATTTCCCAAAACAACAAAAGAGAAACAGTTGAAGCAAAAAGAGTGATAGCGATGACATTAAAAAGCAAAAGTTTATCTAAAATAGGTTCTTTTTTTACATCAACTGGTTTTCTTTTCATTAAATCTTTTTCAGCTGGCTCAAAGGCAAACATTAAATCAGGCGGGCCATCGCAAATTAAGTGCAAATACAAAATCTGGACCACGCTTAAGGGCGCAGGAAATCTTAAAAGGCCGGCTAGAAATAAAACGCCAATTTCTACAAAAGAATTAGAAAGAGCATAACCAATGGTTTTTTTAATGTTTGATAAAATTAATCTCCCCTCCTCGCAGGCAGAAATGATTGTTTTAAAATTACTATCCAATAAAACCAAATCGGCTGCTTCTTTTGAAACCTCAGTCGCTTCTCCAACAGCAATGCCAATATCCGCTTCTTTTAGGGCCAAAGCGTCATTCACCCCATCGCCAGTCATAGCCACTATTTCATTTTTTTGTTGTAAAGCATCAATAATTTTCCTTTTTTGATGAGGCGTAACTCGACAAAACAAAATAATCTTATCGATTTTCTTTTTTAAATCCTCAATAGAAATTTCTTCCAATTCCCACCCCTCCATTATATTTTCTGGTCTAATTTCTAATCCTAAAATTTTTATCAGTTTTTCAGCAGTTTTCCTGTAATCCCCAGTGACAATTTTTATTTTAATTGAAGCATTTTGCGCCACCTTTATCATCTCTTTTGCTTCTTTTCTTACTGGATCTAAAATTCCCACCACTCCTAAAAACTTAAAATTCTTTTTCTCTTTTAAATTGCCATTTTCTTTTTCGGCAAACCCAACCACCCTTAATCCTTCTTCTGCCCAGAAATCAAGAATTTTAAGATATTTTTCTTTTTTTAATTTTTCAATTTGGCAAAATTCCAAAATAATTTCTGGGGCTCCGGTCAGAAGAGAAATTTCTTTTTTTTCTATCTCCCAAATTGACATTGAATATTTTTTTTCACTATCAAATGGCTCCTCAAAAGTTTCTTTTGTTTTTTGTAAAATTCCTTTTATTCTATCTTTTAAATTTTCTTTAGCAAAATTGGCAAGCGCAATTTCCAAACTTGTTTTTTCTTCGTTATTTAAAAGCATTACCCGAAGCGCTTTTTCTTTATCTTCAAACTCGCCTTTTAGCACTTTCATCTTTCCTTCTGTCAGGGTGCCGGTTTTATCAAGACAAATCACTGAGGTTGATCCTAAAGTTTCACTAGCCAATAGGGTTTTGACTAATCCCTTTCGTTTTAAAATTCTTTTCATCCCTAAAGCCAAAATAACAGTTAGGGCAACTGGCAGGGCTTCGGGAATGGCTGCCACTGCCAAAACAGTGGCGATTTTAAATGACCCCAAAAAACTTCCTTCGTTTAAAACCCCGACCAAAAAAATAAAAAGACAAATAATGATAATAATTTTTGCCAAATCTTTTGAGAAATTTGCCAATTTTTTTTGCAAAGGAGTTTTTTCTTCTTTAATCTCAACTAATAATTTTCCCATCTTTCCAATCTCTGTTTCTTTACCAATTTTCTCAACCTCCATTACTGCCTTTCCGGCTAAAACCTGGGTGGCGAGAAAAACCTTATCTCCTTGCTTTTTTAAAACTCCTTCTTCTTCTCCTGTGAAAACTGCTTCCGAAACTAAAATTTCGCCTTGAATTAACTTCCCGTCTGCCCCAATTTTATCCCCTGAGATTAAAACAACCAAATCTCCTGGAACCAAATCTTTGGCTTCGATAATTTTTTTCTTTCCCTCCCTGATTACCATTACTAATGGTCTTAACATTTTTCGTAGGGTAGAAAGTGTTCTTTTAGCATTATATTCTTGGAAAAATCCCATTAAAGTATTCAAAACAATAACGGTCATAATTAAAATAAAATCAAAAATCTCTCTAAAAATTAGAGAGATAAAACCAACAAAAAATAAAATATAAACAAGAGGATTTTTAAGTTGGGAAACTAAAATTGAAAACCAATTGGATTTTTCTTCTCCCAAAATAATATTCTCGCCATATTTCTTTCTCAACTGCAAAACTGTTTTTTCATCTAAACCATTCATAAAAATCATTATTCAAATAATTCACTTAATTCTTTTACTTCTATATTCTGGGCATTCTCTTTTAAATGAAGATAACATAAAGGACAAACAGTACAAAGCAGTTTGGCGCCGGTTTTCTCTGCTTGTTTAATTCTGTCTTTGGCAATTTTATTGGCCAATTCCGGCTCATTTGATTTTACTCCGCCACCGCCGCCGCAGCAAAAAGATTCTAAACGATTTAATTCCATTTCCACTATCTCATAATCTAATTTTTTTATAACCTCTCTTGGTTCATCATAAACCCCCATTTGTCTTCCCAAATGGCAGGGATCATGAAAGGTAACTTTTTCTTTTTTCAGGTTTGAGCTTTGAGCTTTGAGTTTTGAGTTAATTGTCTGGCTTATGTGCTCAACATCAATATTCCATTTATCGCCCAAAACTTCTTTATAATATTTTTTAAAAATCATAAAACAGGCCGGACAATTGGTAATGATTTTTTTCACTGAATGTTCTTTAAAAATCTTCAAATTCTTTTCGGCCAAATTCTTAAAATCATCTATATAACCGGCTTTTAAAGCTGGCGATCCACAGCAAACTTCTAATTCTGACAATTCAATAAAATCAATACCGAGCTTTCTTAAGATTTTTTCATATTTTTCTTTCAAATCTTTAGCCACAAATTTCGTCAAACAGCCCGGATAATATAAAACATTTCCGCCTAAAAGTTTGTCTAAAAATTTCATATTTATTTAATACGATAAACCAAGGTAACTTGAACAGTTATTTCTAACTGACCGGTCTGAATTTCAGGCGCTAAACCAAAGCCCGGAGCTACAGCACTCTCTTTTGATAAAGATTCGGTCCGTGTTGGCCAATAATATTGTCCCTCATAGATATTAACTAATTTTTTCAATTTAATACCGCTTTGTTTGGCAATTTCATTGGCTTTTTCTTTTGCTTTCTTAATTGCTTCTTCTCTGGCTTTAGCCCTCAATTCCTCTGGATTATCAATAGAAAAATTTAAGCCGCCAACCAAATTAGCCCCGCGCGCCGTTGCTTTTTCAATTATCTGACCGATTTTTTCAAAATCCCTAATCTTTACATTGATTTGCTGTTCTAAAACATAACCTTTAAAAATTCTCTCGCCTTTTTCTGTCCAATCATAATCTGGCGATAAATTATATTTTGTTGTTTGGATATCTTTTTCTTCGACCCCCAAATTCTTAATTTCTCCTAATATGGCATTCATTTTTTCTGTATTTTCTTTTACCACTTTTTCAACAGCGCTGCCCTCGGTTTTCACGCCCAATTCTAAAACAGCAATATCTGGTTGAGCAAAAACCTTTCCTTCAGCCGCTACGCTAATTTCTCGATAATAATCTGGTGGCCAAAATTTATAAATAATATCGGCGCCAATCGCTATAATTATGCCACAAATCAAAATTGCTGAAATTAAAAAAAGTCGACTCGAGATTTCAATTTTTTTAATGTTTGTCTCCATAATTAATTAATATTAATTAATTTTTTAAGACTTTTATTTTATTTTCTATTATTTTACTAAAAATGACAATATCGCCCACCCTAATTTGATTTTGTTCTGCCAAGCCGGCTTTAATTTCTAAAACATACAAAACCGGCGCCGGTGGGCGGTATAACTGCGGATTTTGCGGATCAAATTTGTTAGAAACATTATTCTCTATGCCAATAATTCTCTTCTCTTCATCAAACCAAATAATATCAATGGGAAAATTCATTTCAGGCATCCAAAAAGTATAATAGCCGGGCTGCGGAAAAATAAATAACATACCTTGATTAGCAGCCAGAGATTCCCGGCCTGATAAACCTTTAATTCTTTTTTCTTCAGTGTCGGCAATTTCAACGAAAATTTTTGTTTGACCTATTTTTACAAATGGTCCGCCAATTAAATTAACATATTTTAAAAAAATAAAGACAATTAATAAAAGAATAATTATTAAAAAAATGATGATTTTCTTTCGCATTTTGATTTTTTATTAAAATTTTCCCTTTTTTATCTGCTGGCGGATTTTTTCAATAAAACTATTAAAAAAATAAAGGTTATGAAAAGTTAATAGTTGCCAAGCGGTTAACTCTTGGGCGCGCAAAAGATGACAAAGATAATTTCTTTTATAATTTTGGCAAACAAAACAAGAACAATTTCTATCCAAAGGATTTCTATCTTGAAGAAAATCTTTTTTTTGAAAATTTAATTCACCTTTAGAAGTAAAGGCAATTCCTCTTCGGGCATAATGAGTTGGCGCAATACAATCAAAGAAATCAATACCAGCCCTAATAATTTGTGGAATATCTTCTAAATAACCAATGCCCAAAAGATGGCGCGGTTTCTCAGACGGCAATTCAGCAACCACCCAATTAATCATTTCTATCATTTTCTTTTTATTGTCGCCAAACTCGCCGCCAATACCAAAACCAGCAAAGGGTAATGAACCAATAAACCGCGCGCTTTCTCTTCTTAAATCTTTATATCTTCCGCCCTGCACAATGCCAAATAATGCTTGTTTTGTCTTTTTTACCTGTAAACAGATTTTTGCCCAGCGATGGGTTCTTTCAACTGATTTTTTGGTGTATTGATAATCAGCCAAGGGTGGCGTGCATTCATCAAAGGCAAAAATAATATCAGCGCCCAATTTTTCTTGAACGCTAATTGATTCTTTCGGTCCTAAAAATAATCTTTGACCATCTAGAGGCGAACGGAAAAATACGCCATCAGTTGTAATTTTTAGTAATTTTGGTTCTCTACCCAATTTAATTTTTTCATTCTTTTTTTGTTTAAGAATCTTTCCCACACCGAAATCATGGCCAAAACCCCAACTGAAAACCTGAAAACCGCCTGAGTCAGTCATTAACGGTTTGGGCCAGTTCATAAAATTATGTAAGCCGCCTGATTTTTTAACAATCTCTTCGCCTGGCCGTAAATGTAAATAAAGAGTGTTACAAATCAAAATTTGGCTTTTTGTTTGGATTGTTTCTATTGAATCTAGGGTTTTTATTGTGGCTTGAGTGGCTACAGGAACTAAAGATGGCGTCTCAACCACGCCATGTTCTGTTTTTAAAAAGCCAATTCTGGCCTTGCTCTTCTTTGATTTTTTTAAAACCTTAAATTCTATCATACTTATTCAGACAGCGATTATTCCTTAAAAAATCTTATTATAACCAGCCCATTAATAAAGCTATGGCTAAAAATAATAAAATCAAACCAACCGTCAATCTCATATATTTTCTAAAAACCAAACGCCATTTCTCTACCTTGTCAACCTGAGTCCAGACAAAAGCAACGCCGGCAATAATAATTAAAAGTGGAATAACAAAGAAAATATTGTACCAAAACAAATAAAGAACATAAGCTCCGCCTTTATCTGCCAACAAAGTGGTATAAACCAAGGGAATGCCAACTGTGCAAGGCAGTTCAACTAAAGAAGACAAAAGAGCTAACAAAATTGCTGAAGGAATCGTCGCTCTTTTTACCAATTTTTCAACAAATGGTTTTGTGCTTTCCGGGATTTCCAAAGAAAACCATTTTCCATAAGCAAAAAAATCTTTGATTAAAATCAAACTGGCAATTAGAGCAAAAACGGCGACAGCAATTTTTATTTTTTGAATTACGCCAATCAAGGAAATCAAATTAATCATTCCAAGCATAAAGAGAAAATAAACAGCAAAAACGCCAAGAGTAAAAACCAAACCAACTTTTATTGCCTTCTTTTTAGACCCGATAGCTAAAAGATAAGTGAGTAAAAAGAGCAAAACTGAAAACATACAGGGATTAATTCCATCAGCCAAACCCAAAATTGTACCCAAAACCAGTAAAGAAGATTGGGTTGAAATTTTAATTTCTTTTCCAAAAAGAGTAATTGAAACCTCCTTTTTTTCTTCCGGAGTGAAGGTAGATGGTTTCGGGATTTGCTTTAAAGTTTGTTTGATTTCTTCAACCGGACAAAGACAACCGTCTTTCTGGCAACGCACGATTACTTTTTCAATATTTTCTTTAATAGATTGGTCGCCAACTAAATAACTATCTCCCAAAAAAACAATGGGAAAACCGGCAAAAGAAACGCCATAAAATTCTTGAAGTTTTTGATAAAGCTGATAATTTTCCTCGCTCTCTGAGACATTGTATTCTTTAAACTCAATTTGATATTTCTTTGCTACATCTTCCAAAAATTCGGCTAAATTCTGACATTGCAAACAATCGTTTTTGATAAAGTAATGGATACAAATCGAAGATTCTTTTGGTTTTTCTTCTGGACCTTTCCATTTATCAAGTCCGCCCGCCGCCAAAATTTCTGCTGGCGAGGGACAATAAGTTTGAAGGCAATTTTTAATTAAAGTTTCAATTTGTTTGCCAGTCGTCTCTTCCGTGCCAAAACCAATAATGTATTCTTTTCCAATAAAAGTTGTCGGCACTCCAGAAGGAGAAGTTTTATAAGCTTGAGCTATTCTTTGAAATAATTCCTGATTTTCTTTACTATAATAAACTTCAAATTCTTTCACTTCCAATTGAGGATATTTTTGTTTCATTTTTTCCAAAAATGGTTTTTCTTGAGCGCAATGCGGACAACCCTGGCCCCAAAAAAAGTAAATCTCAACTTTTTGGGAAGCAAAAATTGCTCTCGGGAGGAAAACTAAAAGAGAGAAAAACGTAAATATTATAAAAAGGGAAATCTTATCTTTCATATTTTTTATTTTAACTTTTTTTGAAAATTATTGAAATGAGAAAAATAATAAAACTTGAAATAATAATTAAAGGACCGACGGAAAAATTTGTTAGTTTAAAAATTGAAATTCCAAGGATGGCTGAAATTGCGCCAAAAAATGAAGATAAAAATTTATAAGATTTCAAATTTTTTGAAAAATTTTTGGCTGAGGCGACTGGTAAAGCAGTCAAACCAGCAACCAAAAGTCCGCCAACAAATCTCACGCCCAAAGCCACGATTATTGAAATAATCAGTAAATAAAGAAACTGATATTTTTTAATATTTATTCCCTCCGCCTTAGCTAAATCATCAGAAACCGAAATCAAAAGTAATTTTTGATAAATTCTTTGCAAAAGAAAAAACACAAACAAACAAATTGCTATTGTAAATATGCCAGCTAATGGACTGATTTTAGAAATATCGCCCACCAATGCCTCTTCGATCTCATGTTCCTCTAAAAATAAAAAAGTAACTGCTAAAGAAATTGAAAATAAAATAGCGATGATGGTTTCAGTGGGTAATTTTGTTTTTTGTTCTAAAAACCAAATTAAAAAAGTGCCAACTAATAAAAACAAAAAGGCGCCTAAAGAAATATCTTTGCCAAAAATTAAAGCCAGAGCCACGCCGGGCAAAGCCAAATGTGAAAGCGGATCAACCACAATTGTCAT
This sequence comes from Minisyncoccales bacterium, assembly GCA_049700655.1. Classification (GTDB taxonomy): domain Bacteria; phylum Patescibacteriota; class Minisyncoccia; order Minisyncoccales; family RBG-13-42-11; genus JBNAUV01. Next base: position 22,792 of record JBNAUV010000010.1, read on the forward strand.
TTTTCTTGAAAGCATCAAAGACCCTAAATATCCAGCCATCCCTCCAATAAATATTCCAGTAATTAAAATAATTAAAAAATTAATGCTCATGGTAATGCTCGTAAAACTTTATTTCTTGGCCGTAAAGTTTTGTTAAATTCTCAATCGTCAAAACTTCTTTTGGCTGACCCTGACAAATCGGACATTTATTCAAACAAATAACATAATTGGAAAACTTATAAACCACACTCAAATCGTGAGTAATTAAAATAATAGCCAAATTCCTTTCTTTTTTTAATTTCTCTAAAAGTTGATAAATTGTTTCTTCTCCGGAAATATCAATACCTGTGGTTGGCTCATCAAAAAGCAAAACTCCTGGATTGCCAATTAATGCCCAAGCCACTAAAATTCTTTGGTATTGACCGGACGACAACTCACCAACCGATTTTTTCAAAAAATCATCATTAAAGCCGGTATTTTTTAAAACTTCTCTTATCTTCTCTTCCTTAATTTCTTTTAATTCAAAAAATTCTTTGACCGATATTGGAAAATCTTTAACAAAAGGCAATCTTTGAGGAACATAGCCGATTTTTATTCCTTTTTCCCATTTAATTTCTCCTTGATGGGGAAAAATCCCTAAAAGCGTCTTTAACAAAACTGTCTTTCCCGCTCCATTTGGTCCTAAAATTGTCAAAACTTCACCTTCTTTTAATTCAAAAGATAAATCGCAAATAATTTTCTCGTTTTCCAATTCCACATTTAAATTATTAACTTTCAGAAGAGTTCTATTCATATTTTATAATTAATTTATACTATCTAACCAATTCAGTAACCAAAGAGCGAGGACGATCTTGCCGAAGGGTGCATATCGCAGCCGAGCCCGCCACAAAGCCTTGTCTTTCAGTTAAGGGTCTGGGAGGCTCGGCGAGATATAGCAGCGCCAGGAGATATAACCTTTTATTACCTTCTTACGGCGACTGCCTGCTCCCTGAGGCAAGGCGTCCGAGCGATTAAATGTTACCAAATTGGTTGGCAATTATAATTAAATTTTATCTTATTTTTGATTAATAAAAAAGGGGTGCTATTTGACCCCCTTTTTTATTTTCTCTTCTCTTTCTTTTTCCCTTTCTAATTGCCAGATTTGCCACTCATTCACTACTAAAGGATTGACTGGCAACCAATAAATAATTAATCCTAAAAGAAGTGTAAAAAATAAGTAAATTAAAAATGATTCAAGAAAATAATACCAAACAAAAACAGATATTAAGGCAAACATTAATAAAGCAAACATTATTAATCCTTTTGCCAATTTTCTTCTCATTTCTCTTCACCTCCTTTTTAAAATTTCAAAAATCTGGCTTAACTATAAATCTAAACTATTTCTTTGTCAATATCTTTATTTTCCTTTAATCAAATCAATCAATGGCCCACTACAGCGTTCTAACATATTCTGAGAAGCAAAATCAAAACTTAAACTATTATCATAATTACAAATCATTTCTTTATTAACCCATTCTGTTTTGGGATTGTTTAAAAATTTAGATTTTACCTGACAAACATGTTCGCCCTCGCCCGGACCAATAATTTCAGAATAATATTCAATTGGTTCGCTGCCGCTACCCGAATCAACAATTGAAACCATTTTGGCTGGCTGACAAGTTTTAAATTTTTCCTCCCAGCATGTCTTTATTTGATCCTGTTCTTCTTTAGGTTTTTTACTATTAAATGTACCACAATCAACAACGCCTGGAGTTTCTTTTTTTAAACTAGGACCTTGTCCGGCTGGTTGAGTCGTTTCTTCTGAGGGTTGAGAAACTTTAGTTGTCCACAAGAAAATAAAAACAGCCGCAATAATTAATACGATAACTAAAATAATTGCAATTTGTTTGGCCATAATTTTTTTATTTTTATTAGAACCCCTCGACCTTTAATTATTTTATTAACTATTTTAGATATCCCATATTTTTTTCTCTTTGTCCAGAGAACCAAAGGTCTAACTATTGACAAACAAAATTATTTATGTTATTATTTGTTTTATAGAAACAAAAAGGGAGGAGAAAAATGAAAAAAATAGTAACGTTAAAAAGCAAGCAAAAACTGAAAAACATGAAAATTGTTTCTATTTTCCCAGAGATTTACCCGATTTGTAAAAAAATCTCTGAGAAACTGCCGCCTTTAGTCACAGCCAATGAATTTGTAGCAATCTGTGAAGAGGCAATTCGAGAGTGTAAAACACCGCGCTTTTACAATAATGAAAGGTTTTTCTGGTATTTTATCGAAAAAATACCAGAAATTACTGAAATTCTCTTCACTGAAGAAGAACCGGAATTTGTGGATGAAGTAAAGAATGTTTGGTTAATTCTTAAAAAAGAATTAAAAAAAGAATTGGCCAAACCAAAATTCCGGACCACCACAGCTGTGATTTAATTTATTAAATGAATAAAAGGGGTTCTAAAATTAGAACCCCTTTATTTTTTGCTACCTATTAAAATTAAAACACCAACCAACTTTCTTTATTATTTTTACCAAATTTAATTCATAAATCAAAGCAAAAATCTAAAAACTCAAAAAATCAGCAGGCGGGGGCTTTGGCGGGATTTCGGCCCGAAGCGCCGATAGCGCCGATAAAGAAAATCTAATTTCCTCTAAAAATAATCAGTTCGTAGTGAACAAACTGGCTGCGGGG
>JBNAUV010000011.1:0-23180 GCA_049700655.1 Minisyncoccales bacterium
AAACACTTGACAAGTTGTTTTGTTTTTCTATAATTAAGTATTAAAACCAATTTATGATAATAGACAAGATAAATCAAAATTTATATCCCACTTCAATTATGGTCTTCGCTGCCATTGTTTTGACATTTGGCAAAAAATGGCGAGGGGATAGGGATTAGCAATTAAAAATATTATAAACTAATTCATTATCCCCTCTCAAAGAGGGGATTTTCGCTAAATATGATAGAAGAAACAAAATTTTATCTAACCAAACAGGGATTAGAAAGGATAAAAAAAGAATATGAAAGTTTAAAGAAATTAAAATTGGCTAAGACCAAAGGTGAATCGCCAAAAATTTTACATTCGGAAGATTTAGATCCAGAATATTTGGCTTTTGAAGAAGATATGAGTTTTTTAGAGGCAAGACTGATGGATTTGGAAACAATTATTAAAAATGCTGAAATAATTAAATTACCGCCCAAAAATCTCAGAAATAAAATTGTTACCTTAGGCGCCACAGTTGTAGTGGAGGCTGATGGCCAAAAGGATGAATTTGTTTTAGTCGGACCATTAGAGGCCAATCCAGCTAGTGGCTGGATTTCAATTGAATCGCCGGTGGGTAAATCTCTTTTAGGCCATAAGGTTGGCGATGAGGTTATTGTTTCTTCTCCTATTCAAACAATTTATAAGATTAAGAAAGTTAAACATCAATTTTCGTAAACGAAAAATAAATTTGAAATTTATCAAAATTTGTAGTATATTAAATCAGGTATAACCTGATTTTTTTATGAAAGATCTCCTTAAATTTTTAATTGAAGTTGGAAAATTAAAAGGCAAAAAAAGGAGAGGCTGGATTGTCCATCAGATAAAAAACCCAGAAAGTACAGCTGAGCATATCTTTCATTTAGCCATTTTAGTTTGGGTCTTAGGAAAAATGAAAAAAATAGATTTAGAAAGAGCTATCAAAATTGCCCTCATTCATGATTTATGCGAAGTTTATGCTCCTGATTTAACGCCCTATGACCCTCTTTTGCCAAAGGATAAAAAGAAAATAATGGAGGTTCTAAAAAAATGGCCCAAATTTACCCTGGCCTTAAAAAGAAAAAAAGAAAAAGAAAAATCTAAAATTGAAACAAAGGCCATAGATCGTCTTGTGGCAGGGTTACCTAAAGATTTAAAAAGAGAAATAAAAAATCTTTGGTTAGATTTCGAAAGAGGTTTAACAAAAGAAAGTAGATTTGTCAAACAAGCAGATAAAGCAATTAATTTTTTACAAGGTTTGGAATATTGGAAAAAATACGGGAAAATTCAACATAAGCTTTGGGTAAGATGGATAAAAGAAATCATAGATGATCCGGTTTTGCTTAAATTTGTCAAAGAGATAGAGAGAAAGTTTTGTTAAACTTAAATATGGCCAAATTATATATTGGTACTTCGGGCTGGATTTATGGCGATTGGCAAGATATATTTTATCCTGAAGATTTAACTTCTAAAGATAAATTAAAATATTTTTCTCAGTTTTTCTCCACTACAGAAATTAATTATTCTTTTTATCATTTACCTCGGCCAACAACCTATCAAAAATGGTACGAACAAACTCCGGCTGATTTTGTTTTCGCTGTTAAAATCAGCCGTTTTATTTCTCATATAAAAAAATTAAAAGATATAGCTGAAGCTTGGCAGACTTTTTATCAAAATTCTCTACAACTAAAAGAAAAATTAGGTCCCTTTTTATTACAATTACCCCCTAGCTTTAAGTATAGTTTAGAAAATTCTTCAAGAATTAAAGATTTTTTGGTTTTGGTGAAAAAAACTAAAAAAGGAAAAATTCGTTTGGCTATTGAAGTAAGAAATTCTTCTTTCCAAAATCAGCAATTTTTTCGTTTATTGAAAAAATACAATACTGCTTTAGTTATTTCTGATTCTTCCCATTGGCCCAAAATTGAAGAGCCAACTTTAGCTGATTTTGTTTATATCCGTTTTCATGGCCCTACTTTTTTGTTCGCTTCTTCTTATTCTCAGAGCGAATTAAAAAATTGGGCAATGAAAATTAAACAATGGCAGAAAAATCGAGATGTTTATGTTTATTTCAACAATGATGTGGCTGGTTATGCGATAAAAAATGCGCAAACATTAATCAATTTAGTAGTGAAAAAATAAAATTTTTGTTAAAATAAAATAATGTTTAGTTTTCAGGTTAATACCAAAGGTCATAATGATATTATTGATTTAACAGAAAGGGTTGGTGAAATAATTAAGAAAGCTAAAATTGAGAAAGGCTTAGCTTTAATTTTTTGTCCCGGCTCAACAGTTGGCTTGACTACCATTGAATATGAACCTAATCTTTTAAGGGATTTACAAGAGTTTTTAGAAAAGATTGTGCCAAACAACCAAAAATATTATCATGATGAAACTTGGGGCGAAAGAAATGGTTTTGCTCATTTAAGATCAGCTCTCTTTAAACCTTTTTTCGTGGTGGCTGTTGAAAATAGTCAATTAGTTTTAGGTCAATGGCAAAATATTGTGTTGATTGATTTTGATGCTCGACCGCGGCAAAGAGAAATTTTTGTTAAATTAGTCAAAGATTAAAATGAAAACAAAAATTGGCCTCAATCAAGTTATTCGAATTTTAATCAGCTCAGATTTTTTATTACAAAGCGGTTGGGGTTTGATTGGGCCGATTTTTGCCATTTTTTTAACTAAACAAATTCAGGGCGCTAATTTGGTTAGTATTGGTTTTGTTGCCACCATTTATTGGTTAAGCAAATCAATTGTTCAACCCTTTTTGGCTTATTACTTAGATAGAAAAAAAGGAGAACAAGATGACTTCCGTTTTTTAATTGGCGGCATGTTGATTGCCAATTTAATACCCTTAGGCTATTTATTTTCTCATCATATTGCTGAAATTTTTCTTTTGGAATTAATTCGAGGTGTGGCTATGGCTGGCGTAATTCCTTCTTGGTCAGCTATTTTTACTCGCCATATTGATAAAGATTGGGAGGCCTTTTCTTGGAGTTTGGAAAGTACAGGTATTGGTTTAGCCGCTGGTTTTACCGGCGCTTTGGGTGGAATTATCGCTAATTTTTTAGGCTTTAAAGCTGTTTTTATTTTGGTAAGTTTTTTTGGCTTAATAGCAACTGCTTTATTATTAAAAATTAGAAAAAAAATTTATACCCGAGATCATTTTCTGCCCCGTCGGCCGATTAGTGAAAAACCACTTTAATTTTTATGATTAATCAAGAGTTAGCGCGCATTTTTAATGAAATCGCCAACTATTTAGAAATGGAAGGCGTGGCTTTTAAGCCCTATGCTTATCAAAAGGCGGCGCTGGCTTTAGAGACCTTAGAAGAAGATGTGAAAGAAATTTATCAAAAAGCAGGCCGTCCTGCTTTAGAAAAAATACCCGGGGTGGGCAAGAGTATTGCTGAGAAAATCGAAGAATACTTAAAAACAGGCAAAATAAGATATTACGAGCAATTAAAGAAGAAAATACCAGTTAATATAACTGAACTAGTGGCAGTTGAAGGATTGGGCCCCAAAAAAGTTAAAGTTTTATATGAAAAATTAGGCATTAGAAATTTAAAAGATTTAGAAAAAGCAGCCAAGGCGCATCAAATCGCTTCTTTATTTGGTTTCGGCGAAAAAACTGAAAAAAATATTTTACAAGGCATTGCCTTTTTGAAGAAAAGCAAAGGCAGATTTTTATTAAGTGAAATTTTTCCGCAGGTGGAAGAAATTTTAAGCCAGCTAAAAACCGTAAAAGAAATTGATCAGATTAATGTGGCTGGTTCGTTAAGAAGAATGAAGGAAACAATTGGCGATGTTGATATTTTGATTACGACCAAAAATCCGCAAAAGATAATGGATTTCTTTGTTTCTTTGCCTGGCATAACCAAAGTTTGGATGAAAGGGCCAACCAAGTCTTCAGTGCGGCTGAAACAAGGTTTTGATATTGATTTAAGAGTAATCAAAAAGAAAAGTTATGGTTCAGCGCTTCAATATTTTACTGGTTCCAAAGAGCATAATATTGTTTTAAGAAAAATTGCTATTGAAAAAGGCCTAAAACTAAATGAATATGGTCTTTTTAAAGACAAAAAAATGATAGCCGGTTGGCATGAGGCTGGTATTTATAAGGTTTTGGGTTTGGCTTGGATAGAGCCGGAATTAAGAGAAAATCAGGGCGAGATTGAAGCAGCGCAAAAAAACCAACTACCTAAAATTATTGGCTATGAGGATATTAAAGGTGATTTACATTGTCATTGTGATTGGAACGGCGGAGCTAATTCAATTGCTGAAATTGCCGAGATGGCGCAAAAAATGGGCTATGAGTATGTGGGTATTGCAGATCATACTAAATTTTTGAGAATTGAACACGGTTTGGATGAAAAACAATTGGAATTAAGAAATAAAGAAATTGATCAGATAAACGAAAAATTAAAAATTAAAAATTTGAAATTAAAAATTCTTCGGGGTTGCGAAGCCAATATTTTAAATGATGGCTCAATTGATATTAAAGATGAAACCTTGAAAAAATTAGATTTTGTTATAGCCGGTATCCACTCAAATTTTAAAATGACAAGAGGGAAAATGACAGAACGAATAATTAGAGCAATGAAAAATCCTCATGTGGATATCATTTCTCATCCCACGGGAAGAATTTTAAAAAGAAGAGATGAATACCAAATTGATTTTGATAAAATTTTACGAGCCGCCAAAACAACTAGGACTATTTTAGAAATTAATTCTTACCCTGAAAGATTGGATTTAAATGATAAAAATATTCGTCAAGCCAAAGAAGCAGGAGTAAAAATGATTATTAATACTGATGCCCACCATATTGATCAACTGCGATTTATTAAGTTTGGCATTGCTCAAGCCCGGCGCGGTTGGGCGGAAAAAGACGATATTGTTAATTGTTGGCCGTTAGAGAAATTAATTAAATATTTTAAATAATTGAAAAATTTAAGAATTAACGTAAGGTTCAGTTGGCGAGACAAAAAACCATCTTTATATCGCTTTGGCGGTTGATTATATTAATGAAGAAGAATTCAAGAGGGCAAATCAGGATTTAGAAAATTTAGCAGGACAAATTGGGGGATTTATTCAATATTTAGAGAAAAGACGAAAAAATAAAGAATTCGTAATCCGTTAATTCTTTAATTCGTTAATTGAATAATCAATAATTATTATGATTGAAAGATCTGCCGGAGCTGTTGTTTATAGAAGAGAAAATAATAAAATTTATTATCTGCTTTTGCATTATCAAGGCGTTTCTCACCGTGCCGAGAAAAATTATTGGGATTTTCCCAAAGGCCACATTGAAAAAGGCGAAAAAAAGGAGGAAACAGTTAAAAGAGAAGTAAAAGAAGAAACTGGGTTAGAAGATATTAAATTTGTTGATGGGTTTAAAGAAACTATTAAATATTTTTTTAAATTTCGCGGCCAAAATATTCTAAAATTTGTTACTTTTTATTTAGTTGAGACAAAAGAGAAAAATATTAAAATTTCTTCTGAGCACCTTGGTTATCAATGGTTGCCTTACGGAGAAGCAATAAAACAACTAACTTTTACCAATGCCAAAGAAATTCTTAAAAAAGCCAACAACTTTTTACAAAAATAATTAATAAAAATTTATTTAACAAATTAAACTAGTGAGAAATAAGCGAATCATAGACCATAACATTGTTATGGTAATCTTACCGCGTATCAATAAAAATAAAAAGAGTAAAAGAAAAATTAAATTTCAAAAGAAAATTTTTCAAGAAAAAATTTTTGAGATTATTAAAAGAATTCCCAAGGGAAAGGTTTTAACTTACAAAGAAGTTGCCAAATTAGCTGGAAGACCTAAAGCTTGGCGGCCAGTGGGAAATATTTTAAATAAAAATAGAGATCCAAAAATTCCTTGCCATCGAGTAATAAGGTCTGACAGAAGAGTTGGTGGTTATTTTAGCGGGACAAAAAAGAAAATCTCTTTACTAAAAAAAGAAGGCGTGTTAATTAATAATGAAAGGGTGAATAAAAAGTAATTGCAATTTAACAAAAAAATAAGGGAAGGAGGTGAAAAAAAATGGCTGGTTTGTTTGGTTTAAGCATTGATTCACAAAAATATCAAGGTAATTTTTTAGACGATTTATTTTGGGGTACTTTTTATCGTCAACATTTAGGAGAGAAATATGCTGGTTTGGCTACTCAGCAAAATGGTGAATTGCAATTGCGAACACACCGTGGTTTATTCCGACCAACTTTTGGTCAGGATTTAAATGGTTTGGTGGGGACCGAAGGGATTGGTTATTGCGGTTTAGCGCGTGAACCTTTTTTGTCTGAATCCAAATTGGGTAAAATTTGTCTTTGTTTTTCTGGCAACATTGTCAACTTAGCTGAGTTAATAGACCGTTTTAAAAGATTTGGCCATACCTTTGAAAGAAGTGATGATATTGAGGTGATGGCTAAATTATTAGCCCAGGGTAATGATATGATTGATGGGATCAAACAATTGGCGGCGGAGATTAAGGGCGCTTATTCCCTTTTAATTTTAACTCAAGAGGGGATTTATGCTGTACGTTGTCCCACTGGTCAATGGCCTTTGGTTTTAGGCGAAAAAGAAGGGGCAGTGGTTGTGGCATCAGAATCTGGCGGTTTTTTTAATTTAGGTTTTCAAAGAGTTCGCGATTTGGAACCGGGCGAGATTGTTTTTTTAAAAAATGGCTCTTGGCAAAAAATAGAAAGGATAATTAGTGGGAAAATTCAAATTTGCTCTTTTTTATGGGTTTATACCAGTTTTCCTAATGCGGTTTTTGAGGGCATTTCCGCTTCTTTGGTTAGAAAAAAATTAGGCGCTTATTTGGCTCAACGGGATATTCAACAAGGTTTTGTTCCAGATTTTGTGGCGCCAGTGCCAGATTCAGGTCGCTTTCATGCTATTGGTTATCACCAGGAATTTTGTCGCCAAGCAATGACAGGCCAGATTGGTCAAATTCCACTTTATGACGAGATTCTTTTGAAATATCCTTATGCTGGTCGGAGTTATACACCATTAACTCAGATGGAACGTAATTTAGAAGCGCATATTAAATTATTGATAAGCGGGGAGAGTTATCAAGGGAAAAAAGTGGTTATTTGCGATGATTCGATTGTCAGAGGTACCCAGACGAAAAATAATTTAGTGCCCAAATTGCGGGCTTTGGGGATTAAGGAGATTCATTTGCGCATTTCCAATCCTGAATTGCGCTCTTATTGTCCTTGGGGCAAAACAACCAAGAAAGACGAAGTTTTTGTTTTACAGTACCCTACCCGAGAGAAGCGAGTTAAATTTTTAGGCGTGGAAAGTTTAGAATATTGCACTATTGATGAATTGGTGCAAGCCATTGGCTTGCCATGCGAACAACTGTGTATAGATTGTGATTTAGATAATGAATAAAATAATTTCAAATAAAAACCGTCCCTTAGAATGGACGGTTTTTTCTTTTGATTATTGCTTGATCATTTCTACAATTTTTTTGAAGATTTCTGGTTTGGTTTGGGCTAATTGGGCTAGAATTTTTCGGTCAAGTCCAATTTGTTTTTTCTTTAAACCAGCAATGAATTTATTATAAGAAATACCATTTTGACGGCAGGCGGCATTAATTTGGGTTTGCCAAAGTTTGCGGAACTCTCTTTTTTTGGTTTTGCGGTCGCGATAAGCATAAGTCCAAGCATGATAAAGAGCCTCTTTGGCTAAACGATATTTAACTTTTCTTCCCCAGCGGAACCCTTTGGTTAATTTGAGAATTTTTTTTCTTCGGCGATGTGCTTTTTTACCTTTTTTGACGCGAACCATATTTAATTTAAAAAGAGATTAATTTTTTTATTTTTTTAGCTTCTGATTTAGAAAGAACGACCCATTTGCGTTTTAATCTTACTTTCTTGCCAGATTTTTTACTGCGAAAGTGATCAAGGCCGGTTGGCCGGCGTAAAATTTTACCAGTTTTGGTGATTTTAAAACGTTTAATAATTGATTTTCTTGTTTTTGTCATTTTATTTAATGGGATGAAGGCGAGATTATAATTGTAAAACCTTTTGGTTCTTTTTTTAATTCGCGTTCAATTTTGATTGGGATATTTTCTTGCAAAATTTCTAAAAATTTGTTTATTTTTTCTTTGGCAAAATTAGCCAATCCTTTTTCTCTGCCCCTTAAAGGCAATTCTAATTTTATTTTATTGCCTTTCTCTAAAAATTTTTTTGCTTGCTGGACACGAATTTCTAAATCATGCGGTGAAATATTGAAACTAAGGCGAATTCCTTTTATTTTTCCACCCGCTTCTTTACGGCCCCTTTGTTTTTTTTCTTCTTGATAAAGATATTTGCCATAATCTGCCAATCGACAAACTGGTGGTTCAACTTTTTCTGTGACCTGAATTAAATCTAAATGGCGCTCCTGGGCTATTTTTAGCGCCTCATTTAAAGGCAAAACGCCAATCTGCATTCCCTGTTCATCAATTACCCTTACTTCTTTGGCTCTTATTTGGTTGTTTATTAGTGGTTTCTTAAACAAAGTTTTTAGTTAAATGGAGATGGCGGGACTTGAACCCGCGTCTGAAAAACTTCATTAAAATAATTCTACAGGGATAGTTTGTTTGAGTAAGGGCTAATAGAGAATGAGAAACAAACAAAATTTCTCTATCCTGAATCCGTTTTATTTCAATAATTTTGCTGGATTCGGGCAAAATTATTTAGCTCGCTAAAATGACACTCAAACTTGCGGAGCGAGCATAAACAAGTTGAGCGCTGCTTTAAGCGTAAACTAAAGCAGGTTGTGGTTTAAATAAGTTGGCACTTATTTTTTTATTGGTTTTAACAAGAACCAATAACTTGCCCTGCTTATTTTAAGAAGTTTCTCATCAATACCCTTTCATCCCCGCATTTTTAATTCCTTGGCGATTTCTTTTTCTACCTCTCTTTTTTTAATTAATTCTTTTTTTTCAAATTTCTTTTTGCCTTTGGCCAAGGCAAATTCTAATTTTATTTTTGTGTTTTTAGTATATAATCTTAATGGAATTAAAGTCAAGCCCTTTTCTTTTGATTTGCCAATCAGTCGTTTAATTTCTTTTTTCTGCAAGAGAAGCTTGCGTGAGCGTTCTGGCTGATAATCAGCTGGCGTATTTTTGGGTTGATAGGGGGGGATTTTGGCGCCAACCCAAAAAACTTCATTGTTTTTAATAACAACATAATTGCCAGCCAAATTAACACCTCGCGTTTTTAAGCTTTTTACTTCCTGGCCCTGGAGAACAATTCCTGCGGTAAATTTTTCCAGAATTTGATAATTAAAATAGGCCTTTTTATTTTCCGCCAATATTTTCATACTCTTTTATTTTAGCAAAAATTAAGATAAGATAAAATAAAATGATTAGAGTAGAAGTTAAAAAAATAATTGGGCAAAGCCTTGATTCTTTAATCAGAGATAAGAAAATAGAAAAAAATTTTATTGATTATGGTTTTTGGTTTGAAAAACCATTAGAACAATACGGTGATTTAACAGTTAATCTTCATAAAATTATTGAAAGAAAAAAAGATAAATTAGGCGTTTTGCATGAAAAAGGAGAAAATTTTTCTAAAGAAGAAGGCGACCGTATTTTAGAGAAAATTAAAGAGCACCCCGATTTTAAGAAATTTTTTACCAAAGCCGAGTTTAAAGCGCCAGTTTTTTTTAATTTCTTTTATAATTCATCTTATCTACAAAAACAAGTTTTAGAGATTTTAAAAAAGAAAGAGAAATTCGGCCAATTAAAATTGGGCCGAAACAAAAAAATTAATTTAGAATTTATTTCTGCTAATCCTACTGGTCCCTTAACTGTGGGTAATAGCCGGGGCGGTCCGTGGGGTGAAACTTTAGCCAATGTTTTAACTAAAGCAGGTTTTAAAGTAACCACTGCTTATTATGTTAATGATTATGGCCAACAAATTTTGGCCTTAGGCCATTCAGTGTTAAAAGACAATCAGGCTGAATATAAGGGTGGTTATATTGAGGAATTGCGCCGGAAAATTAAAGGTAAAGATCCTTATCAAGTCGGGCAAAAAGCAGCGCAGTCTATTTTAGAAACAATGATTAAAAAAACCATTAAAAAAATGGGCTTTCATTTTGACGAATGGGTTTATGAAAGCCATTTTCATCAAACCGGTTTAGTAGATAAAATTATTCAAAAATTAAAGAAAAAGAATTTACTTTATGAAAAAGATGGCGCTTGGTGGTTTAAAGCTTCGCAATTGGGCGATAATCGTGATCGGGTTTTAATTAAACAAGATGGTCAGAAGACCTATTTAGCCGGCGATTTGGCTTATCACTGGTATAAATTTAAAATTAAGAAATACCATCAAGCAATTAATATTTGGGGCGCTGATCATTTAGGCGATGAAATGGGTTTGCGCACCGGCTTAAGGGCTTTAGGTTTAAAAAACAAATTAACTATTATTTTTTTGCAATTTGTTACTCTTTGGCAGAAACAAGCAAAGTTAAAAATGTCAAAAAGGGCTGGTACTTATGTAACCTTAGATGAGTTATTGTCTGAGATGTCAAGAGATGTAATTAAATTTTTCTTTTTGCAAAAATCGGCTAACACCCATCTTAATTTTGATTTAGATTTAGCCAAAGAGCAGTCAGAAAAAAATCCAATTTATTATATTCAGTATGCCCATGCCCGCATTTGCAGCATTATAAGGAAAAGCAAAAACCAAATTTCAGAAAGCGAGGTAAACAGGAAAATCAAAACAATAGCTCAAAATTTAAAATTATTGGTTCAGCCAACCGAATTAAAATTGATTAAACAATTAATTAAGTTGCCTGAGATAATTGAAGAGACAGCGCAAGATTTTCAGGTTCAGCGTCTATCTCAATATGCTTTTGATTTGGCCACTGTTTTCCATCAATTTTACCGTGATTGTAAAGTGCTGAGTGAAACCGAAGGCTTACGTGAAGCCCGTCTTGCTTTAATTTTAGCCACCAAAATTGTTTTAAAAACCACTTTAGATTTAATGAACATCAATGCGCCGGAAAAAATGTAAATTACAATTAAAAAATCAATATTTTTTGGTTCGACACGGTCATTCTTTAAGAAATGTAAAAAAAATTGCTTCCTGTTGGCCAGAACAGAAAGTTTTACCTTTAACCGAAAAAGGCAGAAAAGAAGTTGAAGAAGCAGCTGAAAAATTAAAAAAGAAAAAAATTGATTTGATTTTTTATTCTGATTTATTGAGAACTAAACAAACAGCTGAAATTATTGGTCAATTTTTAGGGATTAAACCCAAACCTGATAAAAGATTGCGCGAGATTAATGTTGGGATTTTTAATGGTCAGCCCATTGATCAAATTGGTCGTTTCTATGATCAAGAAAGAAAATTGCCACCCCCGGCTTATTATCAAAGAAGATATGAAATTGCGCCACCAGCTGGCGAAACTTATCAGCAGGCAGAAAAACGACTTTTAGCTTTTATTCAATCTATGGAAAAAAAATATAAAAACAAAAAAATTTTAATTGTCAGCCATCAACGGCCGCTTACCTTGCTTGAAAAAGCAATTTATGTTTATGATGTAAATAAATTAGCCCAAATTATTACACAAAAAAAAGAAATTAAAACCGGCGAAATTAGAAGATTATGTTAGTTCATCTACCCCAAATTGAAAAGAAAATTTTGAATTTTTGGCAAAAAAATAAAATTTTTGAGAAATCTTTACAGCAAAACAAAGGTAAAAAACTTTTTAGTTTTTATGATGGTCCGCCTTTTGCCACAGGCAAACCCCATTATGGCCATATTTTAGCCACTACCATTAAGGATGCAGTTTTGCGTTATTGGACGATGAAGGGTTATTATGTGCCGCGCCGGGTTGGTTGGGATTGTCATGGTTTGCCGGTGGAGAATTTAATTGAAAAAGAATTGAAAATTAAGAATAAAAAAGAGATTGAAAAATTGGGCATTGAGAAATTTAACCAGTTATGTCGTGAATCAGTTTTTCGTTGCGTCAAAGATTTTGAGACAACGCTAAAAAGGGTTGGCCGCTGGGCTGATTATAAGAATGCCTACGCCACCTTAGATAATGATTATATTGAATCTGTTTGGTGGATTTTTTCTCAATTATGGCGCCAAAATTTGGTCTATCGCAGTTATCGCATTAGCCCTTATTGTCCGCGCTGCGGCACGCCTTTATCCAATTTTGAAGTGAATTTAGGCTACAAAGAAACAAAAGATAATTCAGTTTATCTCAAATTTAAAATTGTTGATCCGCGTTTTTCCAATACTTATTTTTTAGTTTGGACCACAACACCTTGGACCCTGTTCAGTAATGTGGCTTTAGCTGTTAATCCGACAACAAATTATTGTTTAGTAGAATCGGGCAATGATTCATTTATTTTAAATAAGGCCCGTTTATCAGTTTTAGCGGATAAATATCAGATTATCAAAACTTTTAAAGGTCAAGAATTAGTTGGTTTAAAATATCAACCTTTATTTGAAACCTATTTAAATTATGATTTGGCTGAAAAAAACAAAGAAAGAATTTTTCAGGTTTGGCCAGCTGATTTTGTTTCAACTGAGGAGGGTACAGGTTTTGTTCATATTGCGCCACCTTATGGTCAAGAAGATTTTGATTTAAGCCAAAAATATCAATTACCTTTCTTCCATACGGTTGACGAGGACGGATTTTTCAAACCAGAAGTGAAGAAATGGGCTGGCCGATTTGTTAAAGAAGTGGAAAACGAAATTATCGCTGATTTAGAAGAACGCGGGCTTTTATATAAAAAAGAAGAAATTGTTCACTCTTATCCTTTTTGTTGGCGCTGTGATACACCTTTGCTTTATTATGCTTTAGCCACTTGGTATATTGCTGTGACGAAATTAAAAAAGAATTTGCTGGCCAATAATCAAAAAATTTACTGGGTGCCCAAGCATATTAAAGCCGGTCGTTTTGGCAAATGGTTGACTGAAGCCAAAGATTGGGCTTTTGCCCGTAATCGTTTCTGGGGCGCGCCCATACCAATTTGGCATTGTCAAGCAAAAAAATCTCAAATCTCAAATCTCAAATCTCAAAATTCGAAATTTAAATACTGTCAAAATATTAAAGTGGTTGGTTCCTTAGAAGAATTAAAAAAATTAAGCGGGAAAAAACCTAAAGATTTGCATCGACCCTATATTGATGAAATTGTTTTAACTTGTCCTAAATGCGGCGGTCAGATGAGACGCATTCCCGAGGTTTTTGATTGCTGGTTTGAATCCGGCTCAATGCCTTATGCCCAATGGCATTATCCATTTGAAAATAAAAAATTAGTTGAAGCCACTTTTCCAGCTGATTTTATTGCTGAAGGTTTGGACCAAACGCGCGGTTGGTTTTATACCCTTCATGTTTTAGCCGCTGCCTTGACCTTAAAAGATATTGGTTTAGACAAAAATCAGCCGGCTTTTAAGAATGCCATTGTCAATGGTTTAATTTTAGATGCTCAAGGCAAGAAATTAAGCAAACGTTTAAAGAATTATCCAGAACCCAGCGAGATTTTTGAGAAGTATGGCGCTGACGCCTTGCGTTATTTTCTTTTGGCTTCGACGCCCATTGGCGAGGATTATTTGTTTTCTGAAAAGGGAGTAGAGAGTATTTACCGCAATACGATTTTGACTTTCTGGCATAGTTATTTATTTTTTCAAACCTATCGCGAAAAAGATTTTCAGCCCAAAAAACAATTTAAAGTCAAAAATTTGCTAAACCAATGGATTTTATCTCGTCTTCAATCTTTGGTAAAGGAAGTTGATTTTTACTTAAAACAATATGAATTAACCAAAGCCAGTCGTTTGCCAGCTCAATTTATTGATGATTTGTCTAATTGGTATATTCGACGCTCAAGAAAGAAATTTCAGAATCCCAGCGATTTAATTGAGAAAGAAGAAGCCAGCCAAGTTCTGCATACAGTTTTAATAACTTTGAGCAAAATAATGGCGCCTTTTACTCCTTTTTTAACTGATTTTATTTATCAAAACCTAAAAAGCAAAAAAGAGCCGCTGTCGGTTCATCTTTGCGCCTTGCCAGCAGTTAAATCCGGTTTAATTAAGAAAGATTTAGAAAAGAAAATGGCTTGGGTGCGTGAAATAGTGACTTTGGCCTTGGCTGAAAGAATCAAGGCAGGCATCAAGGTGCGGCAGCCCTTGGCCAAATTAAAAATTAAAAGCGCCAAATTAAAAATTAAACCAGAATTATTGGAATTGATCAAAGAAGAGGTTAATGTTAAAGAAATAATTTTTGATAAAAAAATGAAAAAAGAAATAGAATTAGATACTAAAATCACGCCCGAACTCAAGGAAGAGGGTTTGATTAGAGAAATAATTCGGCACATTCAGGCAATGAGAAAAAAAGCGGGCCTGCAACCAGCAGATAAAGTCTGGGTGGTTTATCAAGCCGGACCTGAGTTGCAAGAAGTTTTACTCAAAAACAAAGAGCGGATTTTAAAAGAAGCCAAAATTAAAGATTTAATTTTAATTGAAAAAAAATTGGCTAAATTATTGATTAAACAAGAGTTAAATTTAGAAGGCCAAACCTTTTGGTTAGGTCTGGTCTTGGCTCTTGACAAATTTAAATAAGGATGTATAATTAAGATGGCTCTTAAAAATAAGAGATTTTATATATAGGTATATAGGGAGAGGTAGGAAGAAGGAGAAAAGGATTATATAAAAACTGAAAGGAGGAAGAAATGAAAAAAGTTCTAATAGTAGGACTTGTGGGACTTATTCTAGTATTCGGTAGTCCGGTGGCTTGGGCTGGGAGTCGTTGCTCCCAGGCCACCATAGAACTCTATGGTGGCTGGTGCCCATTGGACTTCGGTTATAGGCAGGGTTCAGCTGTGGCCGCTGGCGTGAATACTGCGCCAGGACCACTGGTGCCGGATACAGCAGCAGCTGCCGGATTAGGCGCCGGTTTAATTGCTGCTGGCACGGGTCTAGACCCGCTCTCAGCAGCCGGAATTGGCTTTTTCACTCTGGTACTGGGCAAAGAGATCCAGTACCAGAGGATGAAAAACCAGTACCAGAATTGGCAGGAAACAGTCTGGTACTGTGACTCAAATGGGTGCCGCAAAGAGACCCGCGGCATCCAAATCCAGACGGGGAAGAAAAATGTTTCCCCGCCAAAATAAAAATTGCCCAAGGGCGATGCTAAGCATCGCCCTTTTTCTTTGGAAAATGATATAATAAATTACAATTTCTGTTTTCATTAGGTCAATTAGAATAATTAGATCAATTAGGTCAATTCTAATGTATGTTTATTCATTATCGGACTCAAGGCATTGTTTTAAAAAAAACTGATTTAGGCGAGGCAGACCAGTTATTAACCATTTATACGCGCGATTTTGGCAAATTGGAGATATTAAGCCGCGGCGCGCGGAAAATTTCTGCCAAATTAAAACCAGCCACAGAGATTTTTTGCTGGTCAGAAATTGAATTTGTTCAAGGCAAAAGCCAAAAAAGATTAACTGACGCCATTTTAATTGATAATTTTAAAAAAATCAGAAAAGATTTATTAAAATTAACCATTGCTTTTCAGTTAACTGAAACAATAAATGATTTAATCAAAGGGCAGGAGCCAGACGAGAAAATTTGGCAACACTTGATTGAAACATTTCAAAGGTTAAATAATTTAAAGCCAGTCCAACCTTGGGGTTTGAAATTGTATTATTATTTTTTTTGGCTTTTGATTTCTTTTTTGGGCTATCAGCCAGAATTGTATCATTGCCGTTTGTGTCAGAAAAAATTAACTGCCAGCCAGCTTTATTTTAGCGCCAAAGAGGGCGGTTTGATTTGCCAAAATTGTTATAAAAGGGTAAAATTAGGTCAAGAGATTGATTGTCAGACCATAAAAATTTTGAGAATTATTTTGAAAAAAGATTGGCTTTGTTTAGCCAGATTGAAATTGGGCAAAACGCATTTTACTTCTTTGGCTAACGTCACTGAACAAACAAAGAAATTTTTAACTACGGTTTAATTTTATGAAAAAATTAGCCATTTTTCTTTTAATTTTAACAGTCATTATTGGCATTCTTGGTTTTTATTATTACCAAAGAAATATCTATTCCAAGGATGTTTTAAAATTAGAGATTTTGGGACCAAGCGAGACAGAGGCCTTGCAGGAGGTTAAATACGTGGTCAAATATAAGAATAATGGCGATGTGCGTTTGGACGAGCCCGAATTGATTTTTGAATATCCAGAATATGCCTTGCCCAGCGAAGGCAATAGTCGGCGAATTATTAAAAAAGCTGAAGAATTGGGCGGCGCGATTTATCCGGGCGAAGAGAGGACTTTTGTTTTTGCTGCGCGTCTATTGGGTCATGAAGGCGAAACCAAAGAAGCCAAAGCGATTTTAACTTATCAGCCTAAAAATTTAAAAGCCCGTTATACCTCCCAAACTTCTTTTACTACGGTAATTAACCGAGTCGCCCTGGGCTTTAATTTTGATTTATCTTCCCGGATGCAACCGGAGAAAGAATTTAAATTTAATCTTAATTATTTTTCCAGTATTGCTTATCCGCTGACCGGTTTGCGTTTAATAGTTGATTATCCGGTTGGTTTTGAATTTATTAGTTCTAATCCTAAATCATTAGAAAAAAATGAATGGGAAATTGGCGCTTTAAACGAAACTGAAGGCGGTCGAATTGAAATTAACGGTAAACTCAGCGGTCAGATTGGCGAGGAGAAGGTTTTCCGAGCCAGATTGGGCGTTTGGCAGAATGGCGAATTTATCCTTTTAAAAGAAACAACCAAAGGAATAAGTCTCGTCCGGCCCGCTTTATATATCACTCAACACATTAACAACAATCCAAAATTCGTGGCTCAACCCGGCGATCTGCTTCACTATGAAATTTTCTTTA
This sequence comes from Minisyncoccales bacterium, assembly GCA_049700655.1. Classification (GTDB taxonomy): domain Bacteria; phylum Patescibacteriota; class Minisyncoccia; order Minisyncoccales; family RBG-13-42-11; genus JBNAUV01. Next base: position 16,849 of record JBNAUV010000011.1, read on the forward strand.
AGAATATTGGCGATGATTTTCTAAACGAACTGTTTCTTTTAGTGACCTTAGATGGCGCGGCATTTGATTTTAATACTTTGCAGGCGCCAGACGGCGATTTTACTCCCGGCCAAAATTCTATTATGTGGGATTGGCATAAAATAAAAGATCTGCAACTTTTACCGCCGCAAAAAGAAGGCAAAGTGGAATTTTGGATAAAATTAAAAGATGAGTGGGAGATAAAAGATGCCAGCGGGAAAAATCCAGAAATTAAAACCACGGTTTATTTAAATCAAATTAAAGAAGAATTTGTTAATCAGATAAAATCAAAATTGATCGTTTATCAGAAGGGTTATTTTAACGACGAGGTTTTTGGCAATAGCGGTCCCATTCCGCCAGTGGTTGGCCAAGCCACAACCTACACTATTATTTGGCAGATAGTTAATTATTATAATGACATAAAGAATGCCAAAGTGAGCGCGGTTTTGCCCGCCAATGTTAATATAGTTGGTGGCAAATTTTTCCCACCCGAGCAAATGGATAAATTTACTTTTGATTGGCAATCGCGGGAGATTATTTGGCAGATTGGCAATTTGGGAAGTGGCGCGGGAGTAACAACGCCAGCCCCTTATATTGCCTTTCAGGTTGTTTTGCTGCCTGATCCAACGCAACGGGGCCGGCCGGCCGAATTAATTGGACCAGCCAAAATTACTGGCGAGGATCAATGGACTGGCGCTATATTAGAATCTACTGCTGCCAGTCTTAACACTCTTTTGCCTGATGATTCAAGCATTGGCGAGGCAGGCGGTTTGGTAAGATAAATTTATGACTGACTTAATGGAAAAAATTGTTTCTTTGAGCAAACGTCGCGGGTTTATTTACCCGGGTTCGGAAATTTACGGCGGTTTGGCCAATACCTATGACTATGGACCGTTGGGCGTAGAATTAAAAAATAATCTTAAGCGACTTTGGTGGCGATATTTTGTTCAACAACGAGAAGATATGGTTGGTTTAGATGGAGGAATAATTTTAAATCCTAAAGTTTGGCAGGTCTCGGGTCATTTGGAAAAATTTAAAGATTATTTAGTTGAATGCAAAAAATGTCATCACCGTTTTCGGCCAGATAAGTTGCCGGCTAAGACAAGAAAATGTCCAGATTGCGGCGGATCACTGACTGAACCGCGTTTGTTTTCCGGTATGTTTAAAATAGTAATTGGGCCGGTTGAAGAAGAGGGCTTGGTTACTTATTTGCGACCGGAAACTGCTCAGAATATTTTTATTAATTTTAGAAATGTCCTTAATTCAACTCGCCAAAAAATTCCTTTTGGCATCGCTCAGATTGGCAAATCTTTCCGTAATGAAATTACCACTGGCAATTTTATTTTCCGGACAATTGAATTTGAAATAATGGAATTAGAATATTTTATTTCTCCCCAAACTGATTGGCAGAAGATTTTTAATGACTGGCTGAATTATATTTATGGCTTTGCTGATTTATTAGGTTTAAAACGGCAGCACCTTTTTAATCATGAATTAACAGCCAAAGAGCGGGCTCATTATTCGCAAAGGACTATTGATATTGAATATCAATTTCCCTTTGGCCAAGAGGAGCTTTGGGCGATTGCCTATCGGACTGATTATGATTTGGCGCGGCACCAGCAGGTTTCCAAAGAAAATTTGGAATATTTTGATGAACAAACAAAACAAAAATATTTGCCCCATGTGATTGAACCCACCTTTGGTTTAGATCGAACTTTTTTGGCTATTCTTTGCGAGAGTTATACTGAGGAAAAAGAGAGGGTTGTTTTAAAACTAAAACCCTATTTAGCGCCCTACCAAGCGGCTGTTTTTCCCTTATTGGCTAATAAGCCGGCTTTAACGCAATTAGCTAGGCAAATTTATGATAATTTAGGCCAAGAATTTCATATTGTTTTTGACGACCGAGGCAATATTGGCAAAAGATATTATTCTCAAGACGAAATTGGCACCCCTTATTGTTTAACTGTTGACTTTAAAAGTTTAGAACAAAATGATGTGACTATTAGGGATCGCGACACATTAAAACAAGAAAGAGTGAAAATTAATAATTTAAATACTGTTTTAAGAGAAAAATTAAAATTAAATCAATAAAAATATGAAAAACTCCAAAATTGCGGCTATTGTGCCGGCGCTTAATGAAGAAAAAACCATTGGGCCAATTTTGCAAACCCTTTTGAATGCGCCAGAAATTGACGAAGTGATTTTGGTTGATGGTGGTTCAAAGGATAAAACAGTGGCTATAGCCGAACAATTGGGCGTGAAAGTGGTTAAAAACGAGCAAGGCGGCAAAGGCGGAGCAATGGCCGCCGGAATTAAAAATACTGATGCAGAAATAATTATGTTTTTTGACGCTGATTTGATCGGCTTGAATCAGGAACATATTAACGGACTGCTTCAGCCAGTTCTTAAAGACGAGGCAGTGATGTGCACTGCCATTCGTGAGCGGGGTGGCTGGAAAGGAAAAGTGGGTGAGTTTTTTATTAAAATTGATCCGCTTTCAGCTATTGCTGGCGAACGGGCCATTAAAAGATTTGTTTTTGAGAGTGTCCCACCCCGTTTTTTACAAAAATTTATGGTGGAAACCGCGCTTAATTATTTTTGTCAGGTTAATAAATTGCCAGTTAAGTATTTTAAATTAAAAGGTTTGGATATTGTGGTCAAAGAAAAAAAATGGGGTTTTTGGCGTGGATTTTGGGCCAGACTAAAGATGAATTGGCAAATGATAAAAATTAGATTTTTGATTTTTAGTTATAAGAAAGAATTTTTGAAAAAAGATAATGTATAGAAAAATCACTCTTCCCAACGGTTTAAGGATTATTGCGGTCCCGCAGAAAAACACTCAGGCAGTGACAATTTTGATTTTGGTCGGCACCGGCTCTAAATATGAGACAAAACAAATTAATGGCATTTCTCATTTTTTAGAGCATCTCTTTTTTAAAGGCACCAAAAAAAGGCCCTCTTCTTTATTAGTGGCTGAAACATTGGATAGAATTGGCGGCGTTTATAACGCTTTTACTTCAGAAGAATATACTGGTTATTTTGCCAAAACAGCGGCTGATTATTTTGATTTGTCTTTAGATTGGTTGGCTGATATCTTTTTTAATTCCTTATTGCCGCCAGTGGAAATTGAAAAAGAAAGAAGGGTGATTATTGAAGAAATTAATTTATATCTAGACACGCCCACACTTTATATTGGCGATTTATGGAAATCTTTGCTCTATGGCGATCAGCCAGCTGGCTGGCCAGTGGCTGGGAAAAAAGAAATAATTTCGCAGATAAAACGGGAACAAATTTTATCTTATTTACAATCACAATATACTGCCACCAATACTTTAATTTGTTTGGCAGGCAATTTTTCTTTAAGTTCGGCTATTAAAAAGATTCAAAAATTTTTCTCAAAGATTAATCAATCCAAAGCCAAAGCCAAAACGGCTGTCAAAGAAAAGCAAACCAAACCAGCCGCCATTCTCTTAACCAAAAAAACTGATCAAACCCATTTAGCCTTGGGCGTGAGAACTTTTAATCTCTTTCATCCTTATCGTTTTGCTTTGGAAATTTTAGCCATTATTTTAGGCGGCATGATGAGTTCGCGCTTATTTTTTGAAATCAGAGAAAAATTAGGTTTGGCTTATTACGTTAAAACTGAGAATGAGAGTAATACAGATACTGGTTATTTGGTAACGCGGGTGGGTGTTGACAATCAAAGAACGGCTAAAGCCATTACAGCTATTTTAAGGGAATATAAGAAAATTGCTGAAAAACGTATTTCGGCTGCCGAACTCAAAAAAGCCAAAGAGAATTTTAAAGGACATTTAGCCCTGTCTTTAGAGTCGTCTGACGCGCAGGCCTCTTTTTACGGCTTGCAGGAAATATTAGAAAACAAAATTTTAACACCAGAGCAGATTTTTAGGGAGGTTGATAAAATTACGCCAAATGATATGCTAAAATTAGCCAAAGAAATTTTTCAACCAGCCAGATTAAATTTAGCCATTATTGGCCCTTTTAAAGAAAAAGAATATTTTCAAAAATTATTAAAATTATAATCAGCCACAACAAATTATGGAGAATAATAATACAAAATTATTAGATATTTCTTGGGCAAGCGTTTTAAAAATTGCCCTGATTTTCTTGGTTATTTATTTGCTTTTTCTTTTAAGGGATGTTTTGGTTTTAATTCTTTTTGCTTTGGTTTTTTCTGTTTTATTTAATCCAGCCATTGAATTTTTACAGAAAATAAGGCTGCCGCGCGTGTTGGCCAGCGGTTTGGTTTATTTGTTGGTTTTTGGCATTTTTGGTTTGTCTGTTTATTTGCTTTCTTTGCCATTAGCCAATGAGGTAAAACAATTTGCTTCTTTTTTTACTCAGTATTTTGAGAAATTGTCGCCTTCTTTGAGGAGTTTGGGCTTTGCTTTTTTTGAGAATTTTGAATCTTTTATGCAAAGTTTTGAAACGTGGCTGCGCGACGCTTCAGCCAATATCTTGTCCGGCCTCTCCGCTGTTTTCGGCGGCTTATCAGCCACCTTGATCATCTTTTTTTTGTCCTTCTTTTTTTCTTTAGAAGAGAATATTGCTGAAAGATTTATTAGAATTTTCTTTCCCAAAAAATATGAAGAGTTTGCTTTAATTCATTGGCAGAAAGCGCAACAGAAAATTACTGGCTGGTTTAGCGCTAGGCTTTTATGTTGTTTGTTTGTGGCCATCGCTTCTTTTTTTGTTTTGAAATTATTCAAAATTAATTATGCTTTTTCTCTTAGTTTGTTTGCCGGCATAACCAATATTATTCCTTACCTTGGGCCGATTGTGGCTGGCTTTTTTATGACTGTAGTTGTGATTTTAGAAGATTGGTTGAAAGCAATTTTTATTTTAGTGGCTTTTCTTTTAATTCAACAAATTGAATCAAGTTTATTAAGCCCATTTTTGCTCAAAAGAATTATTGGTTTGCCGCCGGCTCTGGTTTTAATTTCCTTAATTGTTGGCGCTAAACTTTTTGGTTTTTTAGGCGTTCTTTTGGGTATTCCCTTGGGCGGAATTTTATATGAGTTCATTGTTGATTTTTTAGAAAAAAGAAGGAAGCAAGAAGAAATTGTTGTTTTATAAAACTACAATGGCTACAGTTTATTTTGTGGCAACGCCCATTGGCAATCTTAAAGACATCAGCCGCCGCGCTTTAGAAGTTTTAGAGGCGGTTGATTTGATTTTATGCGAGGATACCCGGGTGACCAATAAATTATTGAATTTTTACCAGATTAAAACGCCTACCTTAAGCTATCATCAGCATAGTCAATTAAAAAAGATTAATGAAATTATGGATCTTTTGCGCCAAGGCAAAAACTTGGCTGTGGTTGCTGACGCAGGCACGCCGGGCATTTCCGACCCGGGAAATTTATTAATCGCCCAAATTTTAAAATTAACTAAAACTGAATCTTTGCCTGTGAAAATAGTGCCTATTCCCGGTCCTTCAGCCATTGCTGCGGCCGCTTCGGTTAGCGGTTTTTCTATGGACAAATTTATTTTTCTGGGTTTTCCGCCAACCAAGAAAAAAAGAAAAAAATTTTTTGAAGAATTGATTAATTATTCCTATCCAGTAATTTTTTATGAATCGCCTTATCGCGTTTTAAAAACACTTAATGAATTAGCCGAAATAATTAATTTTGAAGGCCAAATCGGCCAGTTGGTGGTTTGTCGGGAATTGACAAAAAAATTTGAAACAATCTATCGGGGGACGATTAAAGAAGTAATTAATCAATTAGCCAAAGAAAAAATTAAAGGTGAACTAGTAATAGTTTTTAATAAATTAAGAAAAAAATAGCCACTCCTAAAATAGTTAATTCCAAGGCATAACGCAGCCAAGAGATAATTTTAAATTTTCTTAGAAAATGAATTTTGTTATGGAAATTTTCATTATAACGGAGGAATTTATTGTTGAAAATTAAACCGAGCAAGGTTAAACCATCGGGCAAGATAGCAAAAACAGCGCCCAAATAAATAATTGGCTGAAACCCAACCAAGTAGTAAAGAATGGCGGAGCCCAGCGAAAGATCTAAACCAATTTTTAGAAAATCTAATTGCGCTTGCCGCCATTTTTTCTCTTTAATATTTTTGATAGAGTATTCCTTTGGATGCGGTAAGAAATCTAAAAGATAATGGCTAAGAAAAGATAAAAGAAGCGCCAAAGGTAAAGCGGGAACTTGTTTGGCAATCATTGCGCCAGTTAATAAGTGGGTTGTGAGAATCATTTTGATTTGATTTTATACCCGCCATCTTTGTTTGATAATGCCTTGTTTGGCAAGGATGATTGGCGAGGTGTAGATTTT
>JBNAUV010000012.1:0-20078 GCA_049700655.1 Minisyncoccales bacterium
TAAAACCTATGGAGTTTTTTAATCATATCCATTGTAAGTATACTGGTATGAGAGGTTTGGTCATGAAATTACGGAGATGAAATTACGGAGACCCGGTCTCCGTAAGTTTTATACCCGATGACAACGGCTAGAATCCGCATAATTTTGACGGAGATCGGGTCTCCGTAAAAACTCCTCCAATACTTAATCAATAACCTTGATTTTCTAAAATGTTAGTATCCTAGCTAGGCACTAATTTGTCGTTTGGCTAATTTTGTGATATTCTAAAAAAACAACCTTGTTTTTATGTCAGCAGTATTCTTTAAAAAAAGGGAGAGAATTAAAAAAGTAAAAAGGTTTATTTTTCTTTTAATTTTATTAATAATAATTATAATTGTTTTAAATTTGACCAGCTTTTCTAAACAAATTAAAAATTTTTTCTTTTTTATTTCCGCGCCAGTGCAAGAGATATTTCAAAAGGCAGGTAAAAATACTGCTGATTTTTTATTTGGTCTTGGACAGGGCAGAATTATTAAACAAGAATTAGAACAAGCCCATTTAAAAAACCAGGAACTTCTTTATCAAATAGCCAATTTGCAAGAATTAAAAAAAGAAAATGAGGAATTAAGAAAGGCATTGGGTATAAATTTGGAAAAAGATGAATATCAATTGATATTAGCTCAATTAGTTAGTTCTGATATATCACGAGATGTGATTTTAATAAATAAAGGAAAGCGTCATGGGGTGGTTGGGGGCTCGCCAGTTATCACCAGTCAAAAAGTTTTAATTGGCCGAATTAGTCAGGTTTATGATCGATTTTCTGAAGTTATTTTAATTTCCAATAAAAAAAGTTCCTTTGACGCAAAAATTATGGCCAAAGAAATTTATGGATTAGTAAAAGGTAAAGATAATTTCGAAGTTTATTTAGATCTCATTCCCAAAGATGCGGAAATTGCGGAAGGAGATTTGGTAGTGACTGCTGCCTTAAGTGGCTTTTCTCCAGCCGATCTTTTGGTTGGCGAAATTAAAAGTGTTAAAAGATCAGATGTTGAAGCATTTCAGCAAGCAGAAATAAAACCGCTTTTTGATATTAGCAATTTAGATTATTTATTTATTGTTAATTCTTTTTAAAATGGCAAGGCAAATTATTTTTTATTTCTTATTTTTTTATTTTTTAGTTTTATTACAGACAAGTTTTTTAATTTATTTTCATCTTCATCACCCATTTTTCAATTTAGCCTTAATAACAGTTATAATTTTAAATCTTTTCGGCTCTTTTCGGACAAAAATAATTTCAGCCCTAAGCGCCGGCTTTTTTTTAGACATCTTTTCTTTAGGTCAAACCGGTTTTTTCTTCGGGTTTTATTTTTTAAGTTTATTAGCCCTAGCATTTTTTTTAGAGTTTGTTTTTAAAAAATATATTAGACATCCTTTATTTAGTCGCTAATGGGTTTTAATTTTATTTAAAGTTATGGAGAGCGATATTTTTATTCCGTCAAAAGAATTAAAAAATAAAAAAATTAAATTTACCCCTAAAGATATTGAACCGCACGAGATTATTTTAGATGTTTTGGCGCAGAAAAAAGAAAAAGAACTTGGTCTTTCAGAAAAGAAATTTGAAACCCCTATTTTAAAAACAATCTTACAATTCCTATTTGTCCTTTGTTTTTTTATTATAGGTTTTTTATTTTTGAAAACATTTCAGTTGCAAGTTATAGAAAGCGCTAATCTTCAAGCGCTATCAGATAGAAATAAGTTTATTGTCAAACAAACTCAAGCAGAGAGAGGCATAATTTATGACCAAAACCATGAACAGTTGGTTTTTAATAAAATAACCTTTGATTTGGTTTGTGAAAAAACGAAAATACCGGAAGATGAGAATGAGAAAAAAAGAGTTTTTCAAGAAATAGCCAGAATTTTAAATAAAGATGCAACCAATTTAATGACGGAGATTGACACTAATCAATTTTTAATTATTAACAATCTGACTCATCAAGAAGTAATTTCATTAAAAGTGAAAATAGATGAATTAACTGGTTGTCAAATTAGAGAAAATTTAATTCGGGAATATAAAGATGCTGAATTTTTTGCTCATTTGCTGGGTTATCTGAGCAGAATAACCAAAGAAGAATGGCAAGCGGAGAGCCAATTTTATAGCATTAATGACTATGTGGGGCGGAGTGGTGTAGAAAAATCTTATGAATATGTTTTAAGAAAAAATCCTGGCCAATTAAGGATTGAAAGAGACGCTTTTGGCCAGATAATTTCTCAAGAAATTGTTTCGCCGCCAGAATCAGGAAAGAATATAGTTTTATGGTTAGATGCTGATTTACAGAGAAAAATTAAACAAGAATTAGAAAAGAAATACCAAGAAGTTGGCGCCAAGGGCGCTGTTGGTATTGCTTTAAATCCCAAAACAGGCGGTGTTCTCGCTTTAGTTTCTTTACCCAGTTTTGACAATAATTTATTTCAAAAAGGAACTGATCCAGTTGCTTTGGGAAATCTTCTAAACGATTCCCGCCAACCTCTTTTTAATCGGGCTATCAGCGGTCGTTATCCCACTGGTTCAACAATTAAACCCTTATTGGCTTTGGCTGCTTTAGCAGAAAACATTATTTCTCCTGAAAAACAAATTTATAGTCCGGGTTATATTGAAGTGCCTCATCGTTATAATCCAGAGATTACTTATATTTTTAAAGATTGGACAGCCCACGGTTGGGTTGATATGAGAAAGGCGATTGCTCAATCCTGTAATGTTTATTTTTACACTATTGGCGGCGGCTACAAAGACCAGAAAGGTTTGGGTCCAACAAAAATTAAACAATATTTACAATTATTTAATTGGGATAACCGGACTGGTATTGATTTGCCCGGCGAAATTAGCGGTTTTATACCTGATCCTCAATGGAAAAAAGAAACTTTAAAAGAAAATTGGTGGGATGGCGACACCTATAATCTTTCCATTGGCCAGGGCTATCTTTTAATTAGCCCTTTAGAGGTAGTGACAGCTTTTGCCGCAATTGCCAACAGCGGAACGCTCTATCAACCGCAAGTAGTTAAAGAAATTATTGGTTCGGGCGAAATTCCGCCTAAAATTATTCGGCAAAATTTTATTAATCCTTCGCATCTGCAAGTAATTAGAGAGGGTATGAGACAGGCCGTAACCGGCGTTAATAGCCCCTTAGCTTCTTTAATCAGATTAAATTCTTTGCCTGTGAGCGCGGCAGGCAAGACAGGCACAGCCGAATTAGGGAATGGTCGTTTTGACACTTGGGTAACAGTTTTTGCGCCTTATGAAGATCCGCAAATTGTTTTAACTCTAATGATTGAAGACGTTAAAGGAATTCAAACGCCGGTTTCTGTGGCTCAAGAAGTTTTAAATTGGTATTTTAGTCAACAGTAAGCTCCTTTATTGGAAACAGAATAAAAGTGTTTACGAAAATAAAGAAATAAGATAAACTAATTTAATATGGCTACTATTGATGAAATAAGAAAAATTAGAATTAAAAAACTAAAAACTTTAGAAGCGGCTGGTTTGGCAGTTTATCCTGAAAAATGTAAAAGAACGCACCAGGTTAAACAAGCATTAGAGGAATTTAATAAACTCGCGCGATTAAAAAAAGAAGTAATTTTAGTTGGCCGCATTCGGGCGCTAAGAAGTCATGGTCGAGCCGCTTTTTTAAATATTGAAGATGGCACGGGCAATATTCAAGGCTTCTTATCAGAAGACAATTTAGGAATTAAAGGTTATCAATTCTTTTTAGATAATTTTGATATTGGTGATTTTATTGAGGTTAAAGGTGTTTTATTTAAAACAAAGAAGGGCGAAAGAACAATTAAAATTTCTGATTATAAAATTTTGGCTAAAACTCTATTGGCCCTGCCGGAAAAGTGGCATGGCTTGCAGGACATTGAGGAACGTTTTCGGAAGAGATATTTAGATTTAATTTTTAACCCAGAAGTTAAAAAGAAATTTGAATTAAGAGCGCAAATGATTAAAGAAATCAGGAATTTTTTGGATAATGAAGGTTTTTTAGAGGTGGAGACGCCAATTTTGCAACCTATTTATGGCGGCGCGCGCGCGCGTCCCTTTAAAACCCATCATCATGCTTTGGATTTAGATTTATATTTGAGAATTGCTCCAGAACTTTATTTAAAAAGACTTTTGGTGGGCGGCTGGGAAAGGGTTTATGAAATGGGTCGCGTTTTCCGCAATGAGGGTATGGATCGATCGCATAATCCAGATTATACTCATTTGGAATTTTATTGGGCTTATGCCAATTATAAAGATTTGATGAAATTAACAGAAAAACTTTTTGCTGTTTTATTAAAAAAGATATTTGGCAAATTAGAAATTGAATATGAGGGCAAGAAAATTAATTTTAAAACACCTTGGCCCAGAATAGAATTTAATCAGTTCTTTAGAAAACATACCAAAATTAATTTAAAAGAAATCAATTTAGATTCTTTGAAAAAAGAGGCTCAAAAAATGGGGTTGGGTATAGCAGCCGGGGCGACTAAAGTAGAATTGGCTGATGAGATATTCAAGAAAGTTTGCCGTCCCAAGATTTGGCATCCGACATTTATTATTCATTATCCGTTAGGTTTTCAACCGCTGGCCAAAACCCTAACTGGTCAGCCGGATCAATTGGCTAATTTTCAATTAATTATTGCTGGTTGGGAAATAGCCAATGCCTTTTCAGAATTAAATGATCCATTGGAACAAAGAAGAAGATTTGAAGAACAAGAAAGATATTATCAGGCCGGTCTAGAAGAAGCGCAGCGTTTAGATGAAGATTTTTTAACTGCTTTGGAATATGGCATGCCGCCAGCAGCTGGTTTTGGCATGGGAATAGATCGATTGGCAGCATTACTTACAAACTCCCATGGTTTGCGTGAAATAATACTTTTTCCCACAATGAGACCAAGATAAGGTTTAGAATATTGTTTAAAAATTAAAAATTTAAAATTAAAAATTGTTATGTTAGATATCAAATTTATTCGCGAAAATCCAAATTTAGTTAAAAAGGGCTGCCAAGAAAAAGGCGTTGTGGTTGATATTGATAAACTTTTAGAGATTGATAAGAAAAGACGAGAGATATTGCGGGCTATTGAGGATATGCGGGCGCAAAAAAACAAGGCCAGTCAAGAAATTCAAAAGACCAAAAGCGAGCAAGAAAAAAAGAAAATTATTTTAAAGATGCAAGAATTAGACAGAAACAATGACCGCTTAGATAAAGATTTTAAAGAATTAACTGAAAAATTTAATGAATTAATGTGGCAGATTCCCAATTTACCATTGCCAGAAGTGCCAGTGGGCAAAGATGAAAGAGATAATGTTGTTTTAAAAGAGGTGGGCAAAAGACCAAAGTTTAATTTTCCAGTTAAGGATTATATGACATTAGCGGAAGAATTGGATTTAATTGATGTCAAGCGGGCAGCCAAAGTAGCTGGCACACGATTTGGTTATTTAAAAAATGAAGCAGTTTTATTAGAATTTGCCTTAATTAGATTGGCTTTTGATAATTTATTAAAACAAGGTTTTATTCCAACATTGCCGCCAGTGATGCTTAAGGCAGCAATGGCTCGTGGTATGGGTTATTTAGAACAGAGCGATCGAGCGGAGGCCTATTATTTGCCGCAAGACGATCTATATTTAATTGGTACGGCTGAACAATCAATTGGCACTATGCACGCTGAGGAGATTTTTGAGGAAGATGAATTGCCTAAAAGATATTTGGCTTTTTCCGTTTGCTTCCGGCGAGAAGCTGGCTCTTATGGCAAAGATACCAAAGGCATTTTTCGGGTTCATCAATTTGATAAAGTGGAAATGTTTAGTTTTTGTCGGCCCGAAGATTCGGTTAAGGAGCACCAATTTTTTCTGGCCATAGAAGAGAAGTTAATGCAATCTCTAAACCTGCCTTATCGCGTAGTAAACATTTGCACCGGTGATTTGGGTCGTCCGGCAGCGGCCAAATATGATATTGAAACTTGGTTGCCTTCTGAGAATAAATACCGCGAAACGCATTCAACCTCTAATTGTACTGATTTTCAGGCCAGACGACTGCAGATTCGTTATCGCAACAAAAAAGGAGAATTAAGGTTTGTTCATACGGTTAATGGCACAGCCTTTTCACAGCGACCGATTCTGATGATTATAGAAAATTATCAACAGAAGGATGGGAGTATTTTGGTGCCCGAAGCTTTACGAAAACATCTTGGCTTTAAAGAGATAAAACCAAAAAAATAAAACTTTTTGTTTAAAAATAAAGATAAGATGAATTATCCCTTTTTAATTATTCATGGTTGGGGAAAGGGGAGTCAAAGCTGGCAGACAATTAAAGAAATATTAACTAATAAAGGTTACCAAGTTGTAGTGCCGGACCTGCCTGGGTTTGGTCAAAATCCTCCACCTATTAAACCTTGGTCAATTGATGATTATGTGGCTTGGATTAAAAATTACATTGAGCAAAACAAGCTTTCGCCGGTAAATTTGTTGGGACATTCGTTTGGCGGCGCTGTGGCGGTAAAATATTCACTAAAATATCCCCAAGACATTAAAAAATTATTTTTAATTGCTCCAGCCCTAATTAGGAAACAAACCATTAAGATAAAATTTCTTAAGAAATCTAGCAATTTTTTAAATAAATTATTTAAATCAAAATCCTGTCCTCGTTTTTCGATTATTTGTAAAAAAATTTTTTATAAAGTATTAAGAATTAAAAGTGATTATTTATCAGTGGAGGGAGTGATGAAAGACACTTTTTTAAACATTCTAAAAGAAGATTTGTCCGCGGAGTTAATTAAAATTTCTTTGCCGACCATTATTATTTGGGGCGAAAAAGACGATGTTTTGCCGGTTAAGCAAGCTCATTTAATTAATCAAAAAATTGAAAACTCAAAATTAATTATTATACCGGCAGCCAATCATAATTTAAGCCAGACAAAACCGCAAATTTTAGCCGAAAAGATTTTAGAAAATATAAATCATAACTAATATGTTTTATTTTTTTAGCGCTATTTGGTTTTTCCGTCAAACAAAATTATTTCTCTTTTGGGTTTATTTATGGCAATTGAAGGAGTACCAGTTAAAGAGAGTTTTAGATCATTTTCGGACAGAAAAAGGGAAAAAGATATTCTTGAATTGGCTATTTGCTTTGAAAATTATTTTATTTTTTTACGCTTTAATTTTGGCGCAGACCAAAATTGCCAATTTATTACCCCTATCTTTATATTTTAAGTTATGTCTTGGCTGGATAGTGATTTTGGTTATAGTTTATCTCAGTGAATCACTCAAATTTGGCTACGATTTGCTGCGAAAACAATTAAAAAAACCGGTTTTAACCAAAAAGACATTACTGATTATTTCGCTTGGGTTTAGCGCGGAAATTTTATTTACATTTATTTTATTAAAAGAATTTTATTTTGTTTTTTTAAAAAACCTTTATTGGTTTGCTTTTGGTTTTTTGGGTTTTGACCTCTTAACGCCTCTTTGGACGACAGTTATTGTAATGATAATTCATTGCTTGACTGTTATCTTTTTTAAAAAAAGAATTATTAAAAAGGCTCAAATTAAAAGACAGCAGTTTAAGAATCTTTTGGTAATTGGCATTACTGGATCGTATGGCAAGACATCAACTAAAGAATTTTTAGCCGAGATTCTTTCGACCAAATTTCAAGTATTAAAAACCAAAGAGCATGTCAATGCCGAGATTGGTATTGCCCAAACCATTTTAAATGATTTAAAAAAAGAACATCAAATTTTTATTGCCGAAATTGCCACCTATTACAAAGGAGGAGTGAAAGAAATTTGTCAATTTTTAAAACCACAAATTGGTATTATTACCGGCGTAAACGAACAGCACTTGGCCTTGTTTGGTTCAATGGAGAATTTATTAGCTGGCGAGGGTGGCTGGGAGTTAATTGAAAGTTTGCCCGAAGACGGCAAAGTCTTTTTAAATGGAAAAAATGAAATTTGCCGCCAGATTTATGAAAAAATAAAAATAAAAAAATATCTTTACGGCCAAGACGCCCCTCTTTTAAAAGAAAATATTGAGGGAGCAAAAATGGTGGCTAAAGAATTGGGTATGTCTGAAGAGGAAATTGAACGGGCGGCGGAAAAAATTAAAAATAAAATCCCTGGCATTGAATTTAAACAAGGCATTAATAAGATAAAGATCATTGACGCTACTTATTCGGCCAATCCTGATGGCGTAATGGCTCATTTAGAGTATTTAAAAAGTTTTCCAGGCAAAAAGGTAATCATAATGCCCTGTTTAATTGAGTTGGGAAAAGCAGCCAAGGAGGTTCACCGCAGAATTGGTAAAAAAATTGCCGAGGTTTGCGATTTAGCAATAATTACTACGAAAGATAGATTTAAAGAAATTAAAGAGGAAGCCAAAGAAAAGGCCATTTTTCTTAAAAATCCTAAAAAAATTTTTAATAAAATAGAAAGTTTTTGTCAAGAAAACGACATGGTCTTTTTAGAAGGAAGACTGTCGCCAGAAATTATTAAATTATTAACTAGTAAAAAATTTTTTCCCAAGATTAGGCCTATTTCTATCTCTTTATCGCCCAATACTGAAAAAGATGATATTATTTTGGCTTTTAAACTTCTTTTTCAACCGTGGCTTTGGCGAGCAGGTGCTGTTGCCAATCAATTATTAGAAGAAGAGATTAAAAAATATTTAGGCATAAAATATGCCATTACTTTTAATAGCGGCCGATCAGCCCTGATGGCAATTTTGCATTCTTTAAATTTTAAACAGAATGATGAGATTTTGGTGCAGGCCTTTACTTGCAATGCGGCAATTAATCCGATTATTTGGTCTGGTTTAAAGCCAATTTATGTTGATTGCGCTGAAGATACCTTCAATATGGATTTAAAAGATTTAAAAAGAAAAATTAGTCCCCGGGCGCGGGCAGTAATAATTCAGCACACTTTTGGTTTGCCAGCTGAAATAGATGAGATTTTAGAAATTTGCCAAAAGGGCAAAGAAGATAAATCTTCTTCTTCCCCCTTCGCTGACGCTCGGGAGAATAATTTAATTTTAATCGAAGATTGCGCTCATGCTTTGGGCGCTGAATATAAAGGCAGAAAAGTGGGCACTTTTGGCCAGGTAGCTTTTTTAAGTTTTTCGCGTGATAAAATAATCTCCTCAGTGTACGGAGGAGCGGTTGTAACCAATGATGAGAAATTAGCGCAAAAAATAAAAGCATATCAAAGAAAAATTGGTTATCCGTCTTATTTCTGGATTAAACAACAACTTTTGCACCCAATTTTAATGAATTGGTTAATTCTGCCCACCTATGCTTGGGGAGGCAAGTATTTATTGGTTTTATTACAGTGTCTCAATCTTCTTTCTAAGGCTGTTCATTGGCGCGAAAAACGCGGTCAAAAACCCAATTATTTTCCTCAAAAAATGCCTAATGCCTTGGCTATTTTAGCTTTAAATCAGTTTAAAAAAATAATAAACTTTAATCAGCACCGAGAAACCATTGCTCAACTTTATTATTCTGAGTTAAAAAATACTGCTTTTGTTTTGCCACCCAATCCTTTAGATAGAAAACAAACATTTTTAAGGTTTAGTATAAAACATCCGCAAGCGTCACAGATTATTAAAGAGGCATGGCAAAAAAATCTTTTAATTGGCGATTGGTATAATCAGGTAATTGGTCCGCTTGGCACTAAATTAGAAAAAATATTTTATCAATTAGGTAGTTGCCCTCAAGCTGAAAATTTAAGTAAAAAAGTTTTTAATTTGCCAACTCATATTAACATTTCAAGCAGGGAGGCTTTAAAGATTGTAAATTTTTTAAAACAATGGCAATAAAAGAAATAACTAATAAAAAAATTTGGGAAGAATTTTTTTTACCAGGCGAAGATAAAACCTTTCTTCAATCTTGGGATTGGGGAGAGGTTCAGCAGTTAATGGGAAATAAAATTTGGCGATGGGGGATTTATGATGAGAATGATTTGGTTGCTCTTGTTTTGGTTTTTAAAATTAATGCCCGCCGAGGAAGGTATTTATTAATTCAACACGGGCCTGTATTAGCAAAGAAAATTATTTCCAGAGAAAAAAAATTGGAAATATTAAAAACTTTATTAAACCAATTAAAAGAAATCGGACAACAGGAGAAATGTGATTTTATTCGAATAGCGTCTCTTTGGGAAAAAAATGAAGAAAATCAAAAAATTTTTAAAGAGTTGGGCTTTATTAAATCGCCCATGCTAGCCAACGCTTATGAATCTACCTGGAAATTAGAGATTACCCCATCAATTGACGAACTTTTAAGCAAAATGCGCAAAACTACCCGTTATCTAATCCGTCAAGCAATGAAAAATCAGGAGATTAGTATAGAAAAAAGTAATAAATTGAATGATATTGAAATTTATCAAAAGCTTAATCAAGAAGTGGCTAAGAGACAAAAATTTGTTCCTTTTTCCTACGAATATATAAAAAATGAATTTGAAGTTTTTTCAAAAGATAACGAAGTTTTATGGTTTTTTGGCAAGTATCGAGGAGAGGTGGTAGCCGGAGCTTTGATTGTTTTTTGGTCTGGTATCGGTTTTTATCATCAAGCAGCCTCTTTGGGACGCTATGCCAAATTATCCATTCCTTATCTAATTCAATGGGAAGCGATAAAAGAAGCGAAAAAACGAGGTTGTCGAATTTATGATTTTTGGGGTTATGTTGATCCTTATAAATTCCCAAAGCATCCTTGGGCCGGTCCAACTTTATTCAAGATGGGTTTCGGCGGCCGCGCTTATCAATATATAGAAACGAGCGATATGCCTTTGTCAAAAAAATATTGGTTGATTTTTATTTTTGAAAAATTAAGAAGATTAAAACGCGGTTTATAAATGGCTATGCGCTATCGTAAACCTCACTTCTTTAAAAAAAGAAAACCACTTTATCGTTATCTTTTTTTTCGTTTAACGATTTTAATTTTAATTTTTTTATCTTTACTGATTTACTTTTTATTTTTTACTGACTATTTCCAAATTAAGAAAATTAATCTAACCAATGCCGCCTCAACAGATGAGCAACAATTTTCACAAAAAGATTTATTGGCAGCCATTCAAAATAAAACTGAAAATAAAATTTTGTTTTTAAATAGCCACAGCATTTTTTTATTCAGAATTAATCAAACAGAAAAAGAAATTTTACACGAATTTCCCCAATTGGAAAAAATTGAAATCCAACGTCAATTTCCCGACACCCTAAATATTTTAATTATTCCCAGAAAAGAATTAGCCGTGTTTTGTTTAGTTGATAATTGTTATCTTTTAGATAAAGAAGGGATTATTTTTAATCCAACCGGAGAGGCTAATTCATTATTAAAAATTATTGACACCCGTAACGAAACAAGGCCGCAGTTAGGCGAGAAAGTGATAGGGGAGCAAGAATTAGATTATTTTTTAAAAATTAAAAGTCAATTAGAACAAGATTTTAATATTTTAATCAATAGGTTTATTCTTTCTTCGGAAAAATTAACCGTGGTTACGCAAGATGGCTGGGAGATTTATTTTGATTTAAAAAACAATATGGATTGGCAATTAACTAAATTAAAAATACTTTTACAGGAAAAAATTACGCCGAAACAAAGAGCCAATCTTGAATATATTGAGTTAAGATTTGGCAATTTTGCCAATCCAAAATACCGCCTTAATCAAGATAATAAATAAAAATAGAATAACCAGCCCGAGCCTTTGGTTCGTAGTTTTCTAACCACTTGTAATAACCGGTTGGCTGATCAAAACCGCGCACTGGTTTAGCCAGACCTCCTTGTAATTGATTAACTGAAACAGCCAGCCAACCCTGAGGCGGTTTTTTTATTTCTTTTGGCTGGAGCAGAAGATAGCGATCTTTTAACCAATAGTCCAGATCTTCGCCACCAAAATAATCAATGTAGATTTTTTCAATTTTATTTTTTTCTATAAATTGCAGAAGACGATAAAAATCTTGACCCCAATCATAATTAGAGTCAACAGCTATTTTGTAACCGTTTTTTATACCACCAGCCAATTCATTATAATAGGACAGATAATAGGGAAAGGTTGATAAAGAAGCGCCAATATACCAATAGAAAAGAAGTAAAACAATTAGCAGAGCGATTTTTTTGGCCCGAATTGAATTAATTAGTAAGAATAATTGTTTTAGACCAAATGCCACTAGAATATAGATAAAAGGAAAAGTGGGCATAAGGTGGCGAATGCCGATATTGAGATTGCCCAATAAAGCGCCGGTCCAGTAAACTACAACCCAAAGCAGGCAAGCCAAAATAATAAAATTATTTTTAAGCCAATTTAACCAGCCGTGTTTTTTAATTAATTGGCCTAAAACAATAAGCGCAGCAATTAAAGCGATAAAACTTAACAAATGAAAAGCCAATGGTTCTTTTAAGAAGTAAAGAGTGGGAAAATAAACCAGCCAACTATTAGCCGCAATTTCGCCCATAAAAACAGCGGTATTTCCCCAAGCCGTGCGTTGCGAAGCCATTAAAAGGCCGCGAGCATATTGGCCAAGAGCCCGTAAAGATTCATGTTTGGTTAACCAAAGCGCAATATCGCGCGCCCATGGGACAGGATGGCCAGAAATATCATTGATGGTGTCTCTTATTTGATGCTCTATCGGATAGTTTTGAATATGAAATTGATAAACCGGCCAAATAACAAAAATTACGCCAATTAAACCAATTAATAAAGATTTGCCCAGATAAAGAATAATTATTTTAGGAATTTGTTTCTTTTCCGGCGAGAAAAGAATCGCATAGATTAAAGTGATAATAGCGAAAAAGGGAATAAGCAAAATAAGCGAAAATTTAAAAATCATTGCCAAGCCAAAAGCCAGACCAGCCCAAAAAATATTTAACCAACCCGGTTTTTTTAAAAAGCGCAACCAAGCCATAGTGGCTATTAATGCGCCAGCCGCAGCGCCAATATCTGTGTTGGTTAATCGGCCATGGGCCAAGAATGTGGGCGAGAAGGCAAAGAAGATTAAAACTCCCAAACCAACTAAATTGCCAGCGATTTTTTTGCTCCAGAAGAAGAGCAACCAACCTAATAAAATTAAAAACATTATCATAGCTGAACGGGAGAAGATGATAATTTGCCGAGGATTGTTGCCTGAACGATAAAGCAGTTCGCGACCAAAGTCAAATTGAGCCCACCAAGGGGGCGCTGTTTCTTTTTGCGCCCAAGAAGGATGTTGATCGGGAAAATTAAGTTTAAGAAATAATAAAGGCAAAGCAATAATATCTTTGCTCAACGGAGGATGTTCAGGATTTAGACGATAATCGTGTTTGACTAAATACGAATAACCGGCGCCAAGATGAGCCAATTCATCAAAAGTTAATGCGTCACCCTTCATGCTTAAGAAAGCTGTTAAGCCCATAATTAACAATAAAATTAGGGCAAGAAAATTAGTTATTTTGTTGGAAAGTTTAGGCATAGATTATTGGATTATTTTATAAAATAAAATTCTTTCTTTTTCGTAAAGTTGGCCATTAGGATATTTATTAATGATAGGCATTAAATCTTCCAGATTTTTATTCATTATAAAAATATAATCGCCAGCCGAAAATTCAATTTTTTCTATATCTCGGGGCCAAAGATAAATAGTCTCATTTCGGCCTTGACTGTGTTGGATAAAACGGGGCACCTCAGTCGGCAGGTCGCCTTCATTTTGAATTACATATTTTTTAATTGTTGGCGGTAAAGCATTTAATTCATTGCCCACATCGGTAAATCTTTGAGTAAAAGCGTCGGTTAGGGCTGGTTGATGAGCCCAGATAATAAAATAGAAAATAAAGGAAAAACTCGCCATTATTATTAAAACAAGAGAAGAAATTATTTTTATTTTTTTAGAATAATCTTTTTCCGGCTTTTGCCATTTATTTTTAGCCCAGCGATAAGCAAATTCGGCGCCAAGACCAGACCAAAAATAAACAATCGGGACAACCCCCATGCTTCTAAGGGCATGGGGGACACCCTCAATAGTGAGACAAGAGGGCAATAAGAGCGAGGCAAACCAGGCAAAACCGAATAATAAACCGCTGATTTTTATCCAATGAGTTGTGTTTTTGCCTTTCAGTTTTAATAAATGAATAAATTGATTTAACATCCAAATTAAACCAATAAGAAAGAAAACGCCTGCCAGGGGCGAGAGTTGGGGAAAGCCAGAAAAATTATGACGCCAGTTAAGGTCGCCCCGCAAATTAAAC
Source organism: Minisyncoccales bacterium (assembly GCA_049700655.1). Classification (GTDB taxonomy): domain Bacteria; phylum Patescibacteriota; class Minisyncoccia; order Minisyncoccales; family RBG-13-42-11; genus JBNAUV01. The sequence continues at coordinate 14,206 of JBNAUV010000012.1, forward strand.
ATTATTAAATGCGCGCCGAGACTTTTTAAAAAAGAAAGGAAAGGATTTTTTTGACTAAACACAGAAACACCAGTGGCGCGAGAAATGAAATCTTGGGGATGTTCTAAAAAATATAAGCCAATTGGCGCGGCAGTAAGAGCAGTGACAATTAACAAAAATAAGACAGCCACAATATATCGTTTTAACCATTTCTCTTTCCAAGCAATTAAAAGCCAAAAAATTAGAAAAAAGCCGAGCAATAAAACAGCCAAACGAAAAGTGGTATAAGTGTAGAAACCAAGACCAAAAATAAACCCAGCCAGAATAAAATGGTAGATTTTTTTTGTTCGTAGTCCGTGGAGCAAAAAATAAAAAGAAAAAATTAAAACCAGAGGCATTAAAATAACGCGGAAGCCCAAACGGCTAAAATTAATATGCCAAAAAGAAATAGCGAGAAAAAAACTGGCTAGCAGAGATATTAGAGAAGATTTTTTTTCATCTAATTTTAAATGACAGCAGAGTTCTTTGCTAAAAAGATATTGGCCAAGGATAGTTAAAATTCCAGCAAGCGCTGGAATGAATTTAAAAGACCAAATACTAATTCCAAAAAGAGCAAAGGAAAAAGAAATTAAAAGAAAAAACAAACCTTCGCGACCCTGATTTTCTGGATAAAAGACCTGCCAGTTTTTGGTTTCTAAAATTCGTACTGCCGTATTGGCATTGATTGCTTCATCAGGCCAAAGACTAGGCGGTATTTGGTCAAGTCGCCAGAATCTTAAAAAAGCAGCCAAAGCGATGATTAAAAAGAGAAAAATAAGATAGCTTTTATTTTTATACACAACCCTTGAAATTTTTAAAATTTTGTCTATAATATCTTATTATAATATGATAATATGACCAAAGAAAAACAACAAGATAATAAACAAACCGATTCGGCTGATTTAGTTGATAAATTGAATGAATGCGAGAAATTAAAAAATGAATATTTGGCTGGTTGGCAGCGAGCGCGGGCTGATTTTTTGAATTACAAAAAAGAAGAGATGGAAAGAATTGCCCAACTTTTAAAGTACGCCAATGAAGAATTTATCTTAAACCTATTGCCGATTTTGGATAATTTTGATTTGGCAGAAAAAAAATTACCTGAGGAATTAAAGAAAAACGAAAGCGTGAAGGGATTATTACAGATTTACCAGCAATTAAAGGATTGGTTGAAAAAACAGGGCGTTGAAGAAATTGTTTCAGTTGGCGAGATTTTTAATCCGAGTTGGCATGAGGTGGTGGGCGAGGTGGCGGCAGAAAATGCGGCAAATAAACAAATCGGTTTGATTGTTGAAGAAATCCAAAAAGGATATAAAATAAATGGCCATTTATTAAGGCCAGCCAAAGTAAAGGTCGTTAAATAAAAATATAAAAAATTAATTAATTAACAAAAATATGCCGATTATACCTTGGAGATCATGGGATTTAGAGAGCGACTGGTTAGATGAGTGGTTAGAAAAACCAAGATGGTGGCGCCATTGGTTAGAAGAGACGCCGATGGTTAGAACTCCCAAGATAGATATTTATGAAGATAATGGCAATTTGGTGGCTGAGGTTGAGCTTCCCAAGGTTAATCCGGAAAATATTGATGTGGAGGTTAAGGATAATGTTTTGCGTTTAGAGGCAAAGACCGAAGAGAAGAAAGAAGAGAAAAAGAAGGATTATTATCGAAAAGAAATAAGTTCTGGTTATTTTAAGAGAGTTTTGTCTTTACCAATTGAAGTGGTTGGCGAGAAAGCAGAGGCAGAATATCGAGACGGGATTTTAAAGATAACTATGCCCAAAGCAAAACCTGAAAAAGAGAGCAAGGGAATAAAAATAAAAATAAAAAAATAAGTTTGGATTTTTAAGATTATCTTTTTGCCAAGAGCAAGAAGGCAAAATAAAGGTCCTAACTTTAACTTTATAAGTTATAAGATTTTTTAATTTATTCTATGTCAAAAATATTAGGTATTGATTTAGGTACAACCTTTTCCGCTATGGCCACTATTATTAATGGTGAGCCGAGAATTATTGAAAATAAAGAAGGCGCGCGGACAACTCCTTCAGTTGTCGCTTTGAATAAGATGGGCGAGAGGTTGGTGGGTATTTTGGCAAAGAGACAGCAAGTTACCAATCCCAAAAACACAATTTTTTCCGCCAAACGATTGATTGGTCGGCGTTTTTCCGACCCTGAAGTCCATCGAGATAAAAAACTTTTACCCTATGAGATACGAGAAGCAAGTGATGGCGGCGTAGAAATAAAAATGGGCGATCGCTGGTATAAACCACCAGAAATTTCTGCTATGGTTTTGCAGAAACTAAAAACTGATGCTGAGGAAAAATTAGGCGAAAAAATAACAGATGCAGTGATTACCTGTCCGGCTTATTTTGACGATTCGCAGAGAAAAGAAACCAAGTTGGCTGGCGAGATTGCGGGATTTAATGTCAGAAGGGTGATTAATGAACCAACTGCTGCTGCTTTGGCTTACGGTCTTAATAAAAAGAAAGGCGAACAGATTGTGGTTTATGATTTTGGCGGCGGCACCTTTGATATCTCCATTTTATATGTTTCAGAAGATACTATTGAAGTTAAAGCGACTGGTGGTGATACGCATTTGGGCGGCGATGATTTTGATCAGCGGATAATGGATTGGTTATTAAACGAATTTAAAAAAAGCGAAGGAATTGATTTGTCTAAAGATGAATTGGCTCTGCAACGTTTGAAAGAAGCGGCGGAAAAAGCAAAAATTGAATTGTCTTCGGTATTAGAAACAGAAATTAATTTACCATTTATTTCGGCCGATGCGTCTGGGCCAAAACATTTCTATTACAAGTTAACTCGCGCCAAACTGGAGGAATTGGTAAGTGATTATATTGATAAGTCAATCGAATTGGTTAAACAAACCTTAAAAGAAGCCAATTTAGAAGCAAAAGATATTGACGAAGTAGTGTTAGTCGGCGGTCAAACCAGAATGCCGAAGATTCAAGAAAAGTTAAGAGAGTTTTTTAAGAAAGAACCAAATAAAGAAATTAATCCTGATGAAGTGGTAGCTATTGGCGCGGCCATTCAGGGCGGAATTTTGGAAGGCGAAGTCAGAGATGTTTTGCTTTTGGATGTAACACCGCTTTCTTTGGGGATTGAAACATTGGGCGGCGTTAATACTATTTTAATTCCTAAAAATACAACTATTCCGACGAGCAAATCCCAGATTTTTTCTACAGCCGCTGATAACCAAACATCGGTTGAAATCCATGTTTTACAGGGCGAAAGACCAATGGCTCAAGATAACAAAAGTTTGGGTCGGTTTATTTTAGACGGGATTCCGCCAGCGCCGCGCGGCATACCACAAATTGAAGTTCAATTTGATATTGACGCCAATGGCATTTTAAATGTTACAGCCAAAGATAAGGCAACCGGCCGGTCGCAGTCAATTAGAATTGAGGGCTCAACTGGTCTTTCCAAAGAGGAAGTAGAAAGATTAAAGAAAGAAGCGGAATTACACGCCGCCGAAGACAAAAAGAAACAAGAATTGATTGAGGCGAGAAATTTAGCCGAGAATTTGATTTATACAACCGAGAAAGTATTGAAAGAGAGCGGCGATAAAATTTCAACTAATCTTAAAAAAGAGGTGGAAGATAAACTTGCTGAATTGAAAAAAACCAAAGAAAGTGATAAAATAGAAGAAATTAAACAGAAAACAGAAGAATTGTCGCAAACAATCCAGAAAATTGGCGCAGAATTATATCGTTCAGCCCAAGAAAAAAATAAATCATCGGAAGATAAGAACGAGCCGCCAGCCGAAGAAGGCAAATATAAAGAGAAATAATACCTAATTAAGCTAAAATATGAAGGATTATTATGAGATTTTAGGCATTTCGCGGAATGCTTCACCCGAAGAAATAAGAAAAGCATATTATAAACTGGCTCATAAATATCATCCAGACAAGGGTGGCGATGAAAAAAAATTTAAAGAAATCAATGAGGCCTATCAGGTTCTTTCTGACAAAGAAAAAAGGAGCCAGTATGATCGCTTTGGTCGAGTTTTTGAACAAGGCGCTGGTTTTGAGCCGAGCGGCTTTGATTTCGGCTTTAATTTCGGCAATTTTGGCAAAAGCGGTTTAGATTTTGAATTTAATTTAGAAGATTTGAGCGATTTAATGGATAATTTTTTTGGTTTCGGCATGAGTCGTCAGCGGAAAGATTTAAAACGGGGTAAAGATATTAGAGTAGAGATAGAAATTTCTTTAGCCGATGTTTTAGAAGATAATGAAAAAGAGATCACTTTGCCAAAATTTGTTGTTTGCCATCGCTGCCAGGGCTCGGGCGCGGAGCCGGGAACAGCGGTAAAAGAATGTTTTTCTTGCCGCGGCACTGGTTGGGTGCAGCAGATCAAAAGAACGCCACTTGGCTCTTTTACCCAAGCCACAGTTTGTCCTGAGTGCGGCGGCGAAGGATTTAAACCGGAAAATCCTTGTCAGGTTTGTCGGGGTGAAGGTAGGGTAAAAGGAACTGAAAAAATTAAAATTTTCATTCCGGCCGGTGTTGATACTAATCAAGTTATTAAGGTTGAAGGCAAGGGAGAGGCTGGTCGGCGAGGCGGCAAACCAGGCAATCTTTATGTAAGAATTTTTGTCAAACCTCATCCTAAATTCCAAAGAAAAGGAGATGATTTATATCTAAAACTGCCAATTTCTCTTACACAAGCAGTTTTAGGTGGCGAGGTAGAAATTTTAAATTTAGATAATAAAAAAATTTCCATTGAGATACCAGCCGGTTCGGAATCAGGCAAACTTTTGCGATTAAGCGGTAAAGGTATTCCTCATTTTTCTGGTTGGGGACGCGGAAATTTGTATGTGGAATTGGAAATAAAAATTCCTAAGAAATTAACCAAAAAGCAAAAAGAATTGTTGGAAAAATTAAAAACAGAGGGATTATAGCGGTTCTTTAATAATTTTAATTAAGATAGGTTGGCCCCTGGGTTCATCATATATAATTAAAATCAAGGTAGATTGGCCCCGGGTTCATCATATATAATTAAATCAAGGATAGAACCCGCGAAATAACCTTTCATAAATAATTTAATCAAGGTAGGTTATTTCGCCCCGCAAAACAATCTTTCATATATGCTTTAACTAAGGTAGATTGTTTTGCCCCGCGAAAGAAATTATTCATATATATATAATTTTAATCAAGGTAGGTTGGCCCCTGGGTTCATCATATATAATTAAAATTAAGGTTAGAACCCGCGAAAGAAATTATTCATATATAATTTTAATCAAGGTAATTTCTTTCGCCCCCATAACTCAATTGGTAGAGTACCTCCCTTTTAAGGAGGTAGTCCAGGTTCGAGTCCTGGTGGGGGCACTAGCGAGAAAAATAAACAATTAGCGACCCCTTTCTATTTGAAGTAACCGAAAAATAAAACCCAAAAAGATCGTATAAATACGATTTTTGGAAGATGCGCCAAAAAAATCCTTTTTTCGCTAAAGGTCGCTGAAAATTAAAATTAATTTTATTTTTTTTATGAAAGGTTATCATACGAATATTGAAAAAGACACATTAGAAAACGAAAACTTCCGTCAAGTGCTTTATACTTCAAAGCATTCTCAATTGGTCTTGATGAGTTTGGAGCCCAATGAGGAAATTGGCATGGAAGTGCATCCGGACAATGACCAGTTTTTCCGAATTGAAAAAGGGCAGGGCAAATGCGTTATTGACGGCAATGAGTACGAATTAACCGATGGCGCAGCAATTGTGGTGCCAGCCGGCGCCGAGCATAATGTGATAAATACCTCCTTAACTGAACCGCTGAAACTTTACACTATTTATTCGCCTCCTCACCACAAAGATGGCATTGTTCGCAAAACCAAAG
>JBNAUV010000013.1:0-19080 GCA_049700655.1 Minisyncoccales bacterium
TCGTCCTCGCTCTTTGGTTACTGAATTGGTTAGATAGTATATATAATTTAAAACATGTCAATCTTAACCAAAATTTTTGGCGACGCTAATGAGAAATATCTCAAAAAACTTCAGCCAGTAGTTGATAAAATAAATTCTTTGGAAAAAGAATTAGCCGGTCTTTCTAATGAAAAATTAAAAGAAAAAACCGCTCTCTTTAAAGAAAGATTAAAAAAAGGAGAAACTTTAGATGATATTTTGGTTGAGGCTTTTGCTCTGGTGCGGGAAGCGGCCAAAAGAACTTTAAACCAACGCCACTTTGACTGCCAATTAATCGGCGGAATTGTTTTGCATCAGGGCAAGATTGCTGAAATGAAAACTGGCGAAGGGAAAACTCTAGTCGCCACTTTGCCACTTTATTTGAATGCTTTGGAGGGCAAGGGCTGTCATTTAGTTACGGTTAATGATTATTTGGCCAAAAGAGACACAGTTTGGATGGGACAAATATATCATTTACTTGGTTTGAGCGTAAGTTGTTTGACGCATGACGCTTCTTATTTATACGATCCAGAATATAAGATAGAAAATGCTAATGTCCAGCCAAAAGAAGGTGAAAGAGATAAATTGAGAGATAGAGTGGGTGGGTTTAAAGTCATTGAAAGTTATTTGCGGCCCTGTTCGCGGCAAGAGGCCTATTTGGCTGATATTACTTACGGCACTAACAATGAGTTTGGCTTTGATTATTTAAAGGATAATTTGGTTTATGATTTATCGCAGCAGGTTCAAAGAGGATTTAATTATGCCATTATTGATGAGGTGGATTCAATTTTAATTGACGAAGCCCGGACGCCATTGATTATTTCCGCGCCCAGTTTTGAAAGTTCTAAATATTATCAAGAATTTGCCAAAATCATGCCTCATCTTCAGGCAGAAAACGATTATCAGATTGATGAAAAATTAAAAGCAGTAACCCTGACCGAAGCAGGTGTTAATAAAATTGAGAGAATTTTGGGCTTAGAAAATATTTATGAAGAAAAAGGGATGAAATATCTCCATTATTTAGAGCAGGCGTTAAGAGCAGAAACACTTTTTAAAAGAGATAGAGATTATGTGGTAAGAAATGGCGAAGTAATTATTGTTGATGAATTTACCGGTCGGTTAATGCCAGGCCGCCGTTGGTCAGGCGGGCTCCATCAGGCCATTGAAGCCAAAGAGGGCGTGAGAATAAATCCCGAATCAATCACTTTGGCCTCAATTACTTTTCAAAATTATTTCCGGATGTATCACAAATTGGCCGGTATGACGGGCACAGCCGCCACTTCGGCCGAAGAATTTGATAAGGTTTATAAATTAGAAGTGGTCATTATCCCAACCAATCAACCAGTCATTAGACAAGATTTGCCAGATAGAATTTATAAAACAGCAGCCGGTAAATTTAAAGCTGTGGTGGCAGAAATAAAAGCCAGACATGAAAAAGGTCAACCCATATTGGTCGGGACCACTTCCATTGAGAAAAATGAATATTTAAGCAAATTATTGCAAAGAGAAGGCATACCCCATCAGGTTTTAAACGCTAAATATCATGAAAAAGAAGGGGAGATTATTGCTCAAGCTGGCCGTTTGGGTCGAGTAACCATTGCTACCAATATGGCTGGCCGAGGCGTAGATATAATTTTGGGCGGTAATCCACCTGATCTTAGAGAAGCAGAGAAGGTAAGACAATTGGGCGGTTTGCATGTCATTGGCACAGAACGGCACGAAGCGAGAAGAATTGACAATCAATTGCGTGGCCGGGCGGGCCGACAAGGCGATCCCGGTTCATCTCAATTTTTTTTATCCTTGGAAGACGACTTAATGAGAATTTTTGCTTCAGACAAGGTCAAGGCGTTAATGACTACTTTAAAAATTCCCGAAGATCAGCCCATTGAAACAAGATTGATTTCTGGCGCGATTGAAGCGGCCCAAGCCAAAATTGAAGGAATGAATTTTGATTTAAGAAAGCACGTTTTAGAATATGATGATGTGATGAACAAGCATCGTGAAGTAATTTATAAAAAAAGAAAGGAATTTCTGCTGGTTGAAGATTGGCAAGTGAAAATTAATCATTGGTTAACCACTGAAGAAGAAAAAAAATCTTTTGAAAAAAAAGTTGCTGAATTGGGAGAAAATTTTAATATGGTGGCTCGGGCAGTTGCCCTGCGGATGCTTGATATGTTTTGGCTGGAACATTTGGAAAATATGGAATATTTAAGGGATTCTGTTCGTTTGCGCGCTTATGGCCAAAGGGATCCTTTAATTGAGTATAAATCAGAAGGTCATCGTTTGTTTCGTGATTTATTAAACAGAATCGAAAGCGCCATTGTTAAAGCTATTTTGCAAGTTAGTTTGAAAGAGCAGTCCAGCCAACCTCAAAAGACGCCCGGTTCATTGGGGAATAAATTTTTAAGCAAAACAAAAGTCGGCCGCAACGATCCCTGTCCTTGCGGTTCGGGCAAGAAATTTAAGAAGTGTTGCGGAAAGGGGATTGTTTAGTTTCGTCTTTCAAAAAAAATAAAAAGAGTTATAATTAATAAATTAATGACCAAGAAAAAAATTTATTATTCTGTTTTAATAATTTTATTAATAGCCTTGGCTGCCGCTGTTTTTGTTTATCCACGTTATTTTAATTTGGCGATTGACTTTTTAAACCATTGGCAATCGGCAATTTTTGGTTTTCGCAGCCAGATACCGCATTTGCCTGAAAAGCCATTTAAATTAGGGCTCGATTTACAGGGCGGGGTTCATCTGATTTATGAAGCTGATTTATCTAAAATTGAAAAAAGCGAACATAAATTTTTAATGCAAGGATTGAGAGATGTTATTGAAAGAAGGGTAAATTTTTTCGGCATCCAAGAGCCGGTTATTCAAGTCCAAGAAAAAGAAGGAGAATATCGTTTATTAGTTGAGTTGGCTGGCGTCAAAAACCCAGCCGAAGCCATTAAAATGATTGGCGAGACGCCTTATTTGGAGTTTCGAGAAAAAAGAGACGATGAAGAAACCAAACTTATTTTAAAAAAGAAAGAGGAAATTGAAAAATTAAAACCCGAAGAAATTTCACAAGTAGCTGATTGGCAATTGGCTATGGAAGACCCTTATTTTAAACCAACCGCGTTAACCGGACGTTATTTACAAAAAGCGGAATTGGGCAGTGATCCAGTGACTCATTTGCCTAATTTGGTTTTACTTCAATTTAATGAAGAAGGAGCTAAGATTTTTGAAGAATTAACTGAGAAAAATATTGGCCAGCCATTGGCTATTTATCTTGACGGCGTAATTATTTCCGCGCCAGTGGTCCAGGAAAAAATTGCCGGTGGCAAAGCGCAAATTACTGGCCATTTTTCAATTGAAGAAGCCAAAGCCTTGGTGAGAAATTTAAATGCCGGCGCTTTACCTGTGCCCATTACTTTAATTTCACAACAAACAGTCGGTCCGATTTTGGGTGCAGTGTCTTTAAATCAGTCATTATTGGCTGGTTTGGTTGGGTTTTTGGTTGTAGTAATTTTTATGATTGCTTTTTATCGTTTGCCCGGCATAGTTGCTTCTTTTAGCTTGCTTATTTATATTTGTTTTGTCTTGGCAATTTTTAAAATTTTCTCGGTTACTTTAACTTTGGCTGGTATTGGCGGTTTTATTCTTTCAATTGGTATGGCGGTGGATGCCAATGTTTTAATTTTTTCTCGTTTAAGAGAAGAGTTGCGAAGTGGCAAGAGTCTGGTTTTGGCTATAGAAGATAGTTTTAAGCGGGCTTGGCCATCAATTAGAGATGGCAATTTGACAACTTTATTGGTGGCGTTGATTTTCTTTGGCGTGGGCACCAGTTTTGTAAAAGGTTTCGCCTTAACCCTAAGTTTGGGTATTATTATCAGTATGTTGACCGCCATTATAATTGTGAGAATTTTTTTAAAATGTTTTATTGGAACAAAATTTGAGAAAGTCAATTGGCTATGGTAATTAATTTTTTAAAATATAGAAAAATTTATTTTGTCTTTACGGGAATTTTGAGTTTAGCCAGTTTATTGGTTATTTTAAAATTTGGATTAAATTTGGGCATTGATTTTACTGGCGGCTCTATTTTAGAAATTGTCTATCAAGATGAGCGACCAACCAATGCGGCAATCAGAGAAACATTGCGCGGATTAGATTTGGGCGAATTTTCAATTCAGCCCACTGATGAAAAAGGATTGATTTTAAGAATGAAAGATATTTCTGAAGAGACCCATCAAGAGATTATTAAAAGATTAAGTCAGGATGGCAAGATTAAATTTGATGAGTCGCGTTTTGAATCAATCGGTCCGGTTGTTGGCCAAGAATTAAAAGAAAAAACCAAATTAGTAACCATTTTGTCTCTTTTAGCTATATTGGCGTATGTGGCTATTGCTTTTCGCAAGGTGAATTATCCAGCCAAATCTTGGCAATATGGCTTGGTTTCTTTGTTGTGTTTGGGTCATGATTTATTAATTCCCTTAGGTATTTTTGCTGTTTTAGGCAAGTTTTACGGCGTTCAGATGACAATTCCAATTGTTGCGGCCCTTTTAACAATTTTAGGTTATTCTATTAACAATGTCGTGGTTGTTTTTGACCGAATTAGAGAACTGTTATTGAAGAGAGTTGGCAAGAATTATGAAGAGACAGTTAATTTAGCCCTAAATCAAACCCTAACACGTTGCCTTAATACTTCTTTAACTACTTTATTTGTTTTATTTGCTATTTTCTTTTTCGGCGGAGAAACATTAAAATATTTTGCTTTAATGTTAATTTTGGGGATTAGTTTTGCCACTTACTCTGCTTTATTATTAGCTAGCCCATTAATTATTACTTGGTTAAAACAGCAAAAAAGAATTTAAATAAAATTGACAAACATTTTTAAAAATGTTAAAAAGAAACAGAATATGAAATTTGATTATATAAAAATTTGTACAGAGCTTTTAAATAATTTATCAGCCAAACAAAATGAAGTTATTACTCGACGGTTTGCTTTAATAAAGAAGGCAGAAAAAGAGGCTTTGGCTGCTATTGGTCAAGATTTGGATATTACTCGGGAAAGGGTGCGCCAAATCGAAAAGAGCGGCCTTTTGAAGTTAAAACCAATACTTAAAAATTATCAAGAGGTTTTTGATTATTTTAAAAGTTATCTTAAAGAATGGGGCAATTTAAGAAAAGAAGAATTATTATTGGCTGAATTGGCCGATGGCGATTTTCAGAACGAAATTTATTTTTTATTAACACTGAGTGATGATTTTGAAAGAGTTAAAGAAACGAACGATTTTTATTCTTTATGGCTGATTGACCGAAAATCATGGGATTTGGCCCAGAAAGTTGTTAAGTCAGTTTGCGAAAAATTTAAAAAAATAAACCAGCCATTAAGTTTGGCTGAAATAAACAAGGAGTTTTCTTTGCCAGAAAAAACTTTGACCTCTTATTTGGAAACAGCGAAAAATATCCAGCAAAATGACGAAGGGTTATGGGGGTTGAAGGTTTGGCCAGAGATTAATCCGCGCAGAGTGAGAGACAGAATTTATTTGGCTCTCAAAAAAAATCAGACAGCGCTACACTTTACAGAAATTGCCAATTTAATTAAAGCCCTGCCCCAGACAGTTCATAATGAATTAATTAAAGACAATCGTTTTGTTTTGGTGGGCCGGGGGATTTATGCTTTGAAAGAATGGGGTTATCAAGAAGGAACAGTCAAAGATCTTATTCGGCAAATTTTAAAAGAAGTGGGTCAACCTTTATCAAAAGAGGAAATTCTGGAGCGAGTTTTAAAACAAAGAATGGTTAAAAAGAATACTATTTTATTGAATTTAAACAACAAAAATTATTTCTCCCGAGACGCTAAAGGGCATTATCAAATTAGAGAGGCCTAAAATCATGTTATCTGTTATTACCTCATTTTTAAATCAAGAACTTTTTCCCTTTTTAGTTCATTTTTTAAATATTCTTTGGCAATTATTAAAAAATTGGTGGTGGTTGGTGATGCCTTTCTTGCTTTGGGAGCCTCTTTTGTATCTTTATCATTATTATATTAATGAGAGATGGGATAAGACAATCAAGAGAATTTTATTGGAAGTTAAAATACCTAAAGAGATTGTTAAACCTATTCGAGCCATGGATCAGGTTTTTGCCGGTTTCCATGCGATTCATGACATTCCCACTTGGCGAGAAAAATGGATTGAGGGTGTTTTTCAGTTGAGTTTGGCTTTTGAAATTGTCAGTCTTGAAGGTAAGATTCATTTTTTTATCCGCACGCCGGAAATTTTTCGCCAAGTGATTGAATCAAATATTTATTCTCAATATCCAGAAGCTGAAATTTCGGTGGTTGATGATTACACCAAACGAGTGCCGCAAAATATTCCTAATAGAGAATGGGATCTTTGGGGAGTGGAGTTTATTAATGCCAAAGATGAAATTTATCCTCTGAAGACCTATCGCCAGTTTGAAATAGAAAGCGAAAAAGAAGAACAGAAAAAAGTTGACCCTTTATCTGATTTTTTAGAAGGTTTAAGCGCTTTGGGACCAGGTGAGCAAATGTGGTTACAGATTATTGCTAGACCGGTTTTAGGACGCGATTATCCTTGGCAGGAAAAAGGACGAGCCCTGGCTGATAAGCTGGCTAGAAGACCAGAAAAGAAAAAACCAAAACCAGCCTTGGTTAGATTTATTGATAGTTTTTTAACAGCCATAGCTGATGGCATTCAAAGTCTGTTTAATCCAGAAGCTTTAAAACGCAAAGAAGCTGGTCCTTCCAAAAAAGAAGAAGAATTGATTCCACCTGAAATGAAATTAACGCCTGGTGAAAGAGAAGTGGTGAAGGCCATTGAGGAAAAATTAGCTAAATTTGGTTATCTTTGCTGCGTAAGATTTGTTTATTTAGGTAAAAAGGAAGTGTTTTTAAAACCAAAGGTAAAAGTTGTCTTTAGTTTTTTTAAAGAGCTTTCAACTGAGAACTTGGGCGGTTTAAAGCCTTGGTCTAAAACAATGACCAAAATTAAATCGCCAGTTTTTTGGTTTTTAGATGATCGCCGACTTTATTTGCGGAAAAGAAGGATGTTTAGATATTATACCAAGAGATGGTTCCCTTTATTTCCCCGAGGTGGTAAAACTTATATTTTAAACACAGAAGAGCTTGCCACCCTTTATCATTTTCCCGGCGCTACTGCTGTGCCAGCTATGGGTGTTTCGCGGGTGGAAACAAAAAAGAAAGGTGTGCCGACCAATTTGCCTACTGAGGTGTAATATAGATGTTATTAATAATCTTCCATGGATGAAATTAATTTTTTTGCTGTTACTACTTTTCGCAATCAAAGAAAGAAATTTGGCATTAAACTCGACGATCGGCGTCGTCATTTTTATGTTATTGGCAAGACGGGCATGGGCAAAACAGTTTTGTTGAAAAATATGGCCATTCAGGATATTCAACAGGGCGCGGGGATTGGTTTTATTGATCCGCATGGCGAAGCGGCTGAAGAGTTATTGGATTTTATCCCTTCCAACAGAATTAATGACGTTATTTATTTTAATCCCAGCGATATTGATTATCCGATTGCTTTTAACATTATGGAAAATGTAAATGTAGAACAACGACATTTGGTAGCCGCTGGTTTAATGGGTGTTTTTAAAAAAATTTGGCCTGATGTTTGGTCAGCCCGCATGGAATATATTTTAAATAATTCCATTTTGGCTCTTTTAGAATATCCCAATTCCACGCTTTTGGGAATAAATCGTATGTTGGCTGATCCGGAATATCGCAAAAAAGTAGTGGATAAAGTGACTGATCCAGTAGTTAAATCTTTTTGGACCCAAGAATTTGCTCGTTATACCCAGAGATATGAAGTTGAAGCCACAGCCGCCATTCAAAACAAGGTAGGTCAATTTATTTCCAATCCCTTAATCAGGAATATCATTGGTCAGGTTACCTCCACGATTGATATAAGAAAGATTATGGATGAGAAAAAAATTCTTATTGTTAATCTTTCCAAGGGTAAAATCGGCGAAGAAAATTCTCGTTTGCTGGGAGCGCTTTTAATTACTAAATTGCAATTAGCCACAATGTCGCGAGCTGATATTCCCGAAGAAAAAAGAGAAGATTTTTTCCTTTATGTTGATGAATTTCAAAATTTCGCCACTGAATCATTCGCCAATATTTTATCTGAAGCAAGAAAATATCGTCTGTCTTTAATTTTAGGCCACCAATATATTGCTCAAATGGATGAGAAAGTCAGGGATGCGGTTTTTGGCAATATTGGCACTATTGTTGTTTTTAGAGTTGGCGCCGAAGACGCGGAATTTTTAGAAAAAGAGTTTGCTCCTGAATTTACAGCAACCGATTTGGTTAATTTGCCTAAATATAATATTTGTTTAAAATTAATGATTGATGGTTTAACTAGTTCAGCTTTTTCTGCCGAAACATTGCCGCCCTTACCTAAATTGGAAGTGTCTAATCGGGAAAAGATAATTCGTGTTTCTCGGGAAAGATACAGCATTTCTAGAAAAATTGTTGAGGAAAAAATCGCCAAGTGGACTGGCACCATTGAAGCAAGACCAACGCCAACTGTTCCTCCACCGCCAGTTTTATACGATGCCAAATGTTCAATTTGTGGGAAGGATACCAAAGTAATTTTTGTGCCAGACAAAACAAGGCCGGTTTATTGCAAGAGTTGTTTAAAAAAGCTCCAACAAAAAGATAAAAAAGAAATAAAGTCCCAACCAGAACAACCAAGCAGTCTTTCTTTAGAAGAAATCAAAAAAAAGGAACCAATTTCTTTTTCTAGTAAAAAAATAATTGAGGCAGAGAAATTAAAAAAAGAAAGGAAAAAAGTGAATATTGATGAATTAAAAAAAGTTTTGCATGAATCTTTAAAAAAATTGAAACCAGAGGAAAATGTTGAAGACATTAAAAAACCTTAATTTAAAACAAAAAAGGGTATTGGTCAGGTGCGATTTTAATGTTCCCCTTTCGGCCAAAGGGGAAATTTTAGATGATTTTCGCATTCAAGCCGTTTTGCCAACTATTGAATATTTAATTAAACAGCAAGCCAAAATTATTCTAATGAGTCATTTGGGCCGGCCAGATGGTCAAGTGGTGGAGAATTTAAGATTAACACCGATCCAAGATAGATTAATGGAATATTTAGATTTGTCCATTGTTAAAGCGCCTGATTGTATTGGCGGGGAGATTGAGGAGTGGACAAAAAAAATGGAGCCGGGCGAAATTTTACTTTTAGAAAATTTAAGATTTCATAGAGAAGAAGAAGCGGGTGATTTAAATTTTGCGCGGCAATTGGCTCAATTGGGAGATGTTTATATCAATGATGCTTTTGCTGTTTCCCATCGGCCTCACGCTTCAGTTGTTGGCGTGGCGCGTTTTTTGCCGACAGCCGCCGGTTTGTTGCTAGAAAAAGAAATTAATATTTTAACCAAATTAAAACAAAAACCAAATAAACCATTAGTGGTGATTATTGGCGGAGCGAAAGCAGAAACAAAAGCAACCTTGATTAATCAGATGTCAGTAAAAGCTGAAGCGGTTTTAGTGGGAGGATTAATTAATAAAGAAATAAAAGAAAAACATATTAAAATAAAATATCCAGAAAGAATTATTGCGCCGGTCGACGAAGTGGCGGGCAAGGATATTGGTCCAGCCACTATTAATCTTTTTGAAGAAAAAATAAATTCAGCCAAAACTATCTTTTGGAATGGTCCATTGGGTTGGATTGAAAAAGAAGAATTTAGACAGGGCACAGAAGAAATTGCTAAAGCGATTATTAAAAGCGGCGCTTTTTCTGTGGTGGGTGGCGGTGAAACAGTAGAATTTATTTCACAAATTGGTTTATTAAAAAAATTTAATCATGTTTCCACTGGCGGTGGCGCCATGTTGGAATTTTTAGCAGGCGAAAAATTGCCGGGCATTGAGATTTTATATGGAAATAAAAAATCTTAAAAAAACAGCTCAACGTATTAAAAAAGCAATAAAAAATAAAGAAAAAATTATTCTTTATGGCGATGCTGATTTAGATGGGGCTACTTCAGTAATTATTTTACAGGATTCAATTAAGACCTTGGGCGGCCAAATTTTCGCTTTTTATTTTCCTGACCGAGAAACTGAAGGTTATGGAATAAGCAAACAAGGGTTAAAATATTTAGCGCGGTTAATAGCCCAAAAAGAAAGAGAAGAAAAGAAAAAAACGCCAATTTTATTTATTGCTTTAGATTGCGGTATTAGCAATTATCAAGAAGTGGCTTTGGCAAAAAAGATGGGGTTTGAAGTGATAATTATTGACCATCATCAAATTTTAAATAATAAATTGCCAACAGCTGATATTATAGTCAATCCTAAACAAGAAGGCGATCGTTATTCTTTTAAAGATTTCGCTTGTGTGGGCATTGTTTTTAAATTAAGTCAAGTTTTATTGGGTAAAAAATTAACTGAAAGTTTAAATAAAAATTTTTTAGAATTAACCGCTTTAGCCACAATTGCCGATATGATGCCGCAAGAAGCAGAAAATAAAGTTTTTATTGAACAAGGCCTGCTTTATTTAGAAGATTCTTGGCGACCAGCCATTCGGGCATTTTGGGAAACAGAAGAATTTAGACAATTCACTGATATTAGGCAAAAAGTTGGTAAAATTATTTCTCTTTTGAATATTAGAGATGTTGAACAAAAATGGCCAGCCAGTTTTAGATTATTGAATTGTGCCTCAATAGATGAAGCCAAAGAAATTATTAAAGATTTATTGGTAAAACAGCAATTACGTCGAGAGAAGATGAATGAAATAATGGCTGAAATGGAGAAAAGAATTAAAGAGAAAGATGAACCGATAATTTTTGAAGGTGATGAGGATTTCGATTTGATTTTGTTAAGCAGTATCGCCTCGGATCTTTGCCAAAGATATCAAAAACCGGTTTTTTTGTATAAAAAAATGAAAGAAGAAAGTCATGGCACGGTACGTATGCCCAAAGGAATTAATGGCGTTGATTTGATGAATCAATGCTCTGACTATTTATTGACTTATGGCGGTCACCCATTAGCCGCTGGTTTTAGATTAAAAAATAAAAATTTGGAAAAATTCAAAAAATGTCTTTTAACTACCTATGAAAAAAATAATTATTTATACTGACGGTGGTTCCCGCGGTAATCCAGGCCCAGCCGCTTTAGGTGTTATTTTTTGTAATGAAAAAGGGCAAACCTTCAAAGAATACGCAGTTTATTTGGGTGATAATTTAACCAACAATGAAGCTGAATATCAGGCAGTGATTTTTGCCTTACAGAAGTTTAAAGCGCTCTTTGGTAAAAAATTAGCCCAAAACAGCGATTTAGAAATTCGCTCTGATTCTGAATTATTAATTAAACAATTAAAAGGGGAATATAAAATTTTAGACCCAAAGATTCAAATTCTTTTTTTAAAAGTCTGGAATTTAAAACTCGATTTTAAAAAAATTAAATTTACGCTTATCTCGCGTGAGAAAAACAAAGAAGCCGACCGTTTAGTTAATCAGGCGCTAAATGAACAATCTAAAAACCAAACATTATTTTGATTAATTAAGTTAATAATCTAAACCTGACGCAGATTTCAGCCATGGCAAATATCTGCGTCAGGTTGATTTATTTAATTTATATTAAATTTATATTTAATATATTTTTATAGGTTGTAAATTTTGCTTTACTTATTTTTAATTCAAGCTTGACAAAGGGGTTAAATTTAATATAATAAAATTGCCCAAGTAGACAAGGCAATCGCTCTCCATCGTTGTTCCAACAGTGGGGGGAGGAAAGTCCGAACTCTTACCTTGAGAATTTCTCATGGTTAAAAGGGTAGCGGGTAACTCCCGTCGGCCGTGAGGCTAGAGATGCGAACAGAGACGTCGAGGCGCGCAAGCGCCGAGACATCCTTTCTTAAAGAAAGGATGAGCGTAGTTATAAAGTCAAATATTGACTGAAAACTACGGTGAAACGGCTAAATTCTTACCCGGGAGCAAGAACAAACCCTATAAAGATAGATCGCTATCTTTTATAGGTGAAAAGTAGTTCGCTGAATCCTGGTGGTAACATCAGGATAAGATAGATGATTGCCCTCGACAGAATTCGGCTTATTGTCTGCTTGGGCATTTTAATTTAGAATAAAAACAATGCTATCACGAATTGTTAATTCACAAACAAAAAGTATTACTGCCGCCGCTGTATTAGTGGCTCTCTCTGTTTTGTTTAGCCGACTTTTAGGGTTGGTGCGCGATCGCTTGCTGGCTAAGCAGTTTGGCGCCAGCGCGGAATTAGATGTCTATTTTACCGCTTTTTTAATTCCTGATTTCGTTTATAGTATTTTAATTTTGGGCGGTATTAGCGCGGTTTTTTTGCCAATATTTTCCGGATATTATTTTAAAAACAAAGAAGAAGCATGGCGTTTTGCCAATAATCTTTTGAACTGTTTTGGTTTTCTACTTATTTTAATTTGTAGTATTTTGGCTATTATCACGCCTTTTTTAATTGATTTAGTTGTGCCTGGTTTTTCTTTAGAAAAGAAACACTTAGCCGTGACTCTAACCAGAATTATGTTTTTTTCGCCATTATTTTTTGGTTTGGCTAGTATTTTTTCCGGTATTTTACAGTATTTTAATCGTTTTTTAATTTATTCTTTGGCGCCAATTATTTATAACTTAGGAATAATTTTTGGTATTTTATTTTTTGTTCCTTCTTTTGGTCTTTATGGTTTGGCTTATGGCGTAATTTTGGGCGCTTGTTTATATTGGTTAATTCAAATACCAACAGCAAGAATTTCTGGCTATTATTATTTGCCATTGTTTAATTTTAGAAACTTTGGTTTAATTAAGGCTTTAAAACAGATGATACCGCGCACCATTGGCGCAGCGGCTTACCAATTTAATTTAATCGTCATTACAGCTATTGCCTCAACTTTGGCCAGTGGATCAATTACGATTTTTAATTTTGCCAACAATCTGCAGTATTTACCAATTGGCCTAATTGGCGTTTCTTTTTCTTTGGCCGTCTTTCCGGCTTTGAGCAAGAATTGGGCGGCTAATCAAAAAGATGAATTTTCTAAGAATTTTTCTTCTACCTTTCGGCAAATTCTTTTTTTGGTGATTCCTCTTTCAACCTTAATTTTTATTTTAAGAGTAGCCTTAGTAAGGATAATTTTGGGCACTGGTCGGTTTGGCTGGCCGGAAATACAATTAACAGCTGCGGCTTTGGGAATTTTTTCTTTTGGCATTTTCGCCGCTACTTTGATTCCTTTTTTGTCGCGAGTTTTTTATTCTTTTCACGACACGAAAACACCGGTTATTGTTAGTTTAATAGCCATAGTTCTTAACCTTAGTTTATGTTTTTTGTTTATTTTTCTTTTGGAGTTTACTAATCTTGGACAGGAATCAATAAGACATATTTTAAATCTACAAGAAGTAGACGATATACGGGTTTTGGCCCTGCCTTTGTCTTTGTCTATTTCCGCCGTTTTTCAATTTTCTCTACTTTTATTTTTTCTTTACCAAAAGAAAATTAATTTATTTTTAAAAGAAATTGGCCAGTCCTTAATGAAAATTTTGATTGCTACTTGTTTGATGGTTATTTTTTCTTTTGCAACACTTTTTTTAACTAATAAATTTTTTAATATTCAAACCAATAGCGGAATTTTACTTCAAACGATACTGGTTTGTTTGGTGGCGGGCATTGTTTATTTATTAGTTAGTTTTTGGCTAAAACTGTCAGAGATTAAAGTAATTTGGACTTTACTTTTTAAAAGTTTTATGAGTTAAATTTATGGTTGGTTTTTCTTGTGAAAAAATTAGAAATTTTGTGATTTGCGCCCATATTGATCATGGTAAATCTACTTTGGCCGATCGCTTTTTAGAAATAACCAAAACCGTGCCACTTAATAAAATGCGGGAGCAGTTTTTAGATTCAATGGAATTAGAAAGGGGTCGGGGCATTACTATTAAGATGCATCCAGTGCGTATGGAATATCAAGGTTATATTTTGAATTTGATTGATACGCCGGGCCATGTTGATTTTCATTATGAAGTTTCACGCAGCCTGGCAGCGGTTGAGGGCGCTATTCTTTTAGTTGATGCGGTTAAAGGAATTCAAGCCCAAACCCTGGCTAATTTAGAACTGGCCAGAAAGCAGAATTTAGTTATTATCCCAGCTATTAACAAAATTGATTTACCCCAAGCCCAAATTGAAGAAACCAAGAATTCTTTAGCGCAATTATTAGATATTAAACCAGAAGATATTTTTTTAATCTCTGCCAAAAACGGGACAAATGTGGAAAAACTCTTGCAAGCCGTTATAGAAAAAGTGCCGCCGCCGCAAGGCGATATTAATAAACCCTTTCGCGCTTTGATTTTTGATTCCAAATACGATCCCTACAAAGGCGTTAAAGTTTTTATCAGAGTAATTGATGGCCAAATAAAACCCGGCGAAAAGATTTTTTTGATACAAAATAAAATTAGCGGCGAAGTTAAAGAAGTTGGCTATTTTAAACCAGAACTTCAACCGCGAGCCGAATTAAAAGTAGGCGAGATAGGTTATTTGGCCACGGGCATTAAAGAGCCGGCCAAGGTGCGCGTGGGCGACACAGTGGCAACAACCCAACTAATAGAGCCCTGGCCCGGCTTTACTGTGCCCCTACCAGTAGTTTTTGCTTCAATTTATCCAGCTGATCCAGTTGATTTTGAAAATCTAAAAGAGGCCTTGGCTAAATTGAAGCTTAACGACGCTTCTTTTACTTTTGAACCAGAAAAAAAAGAGGCCTTGGGTCGCGGTTTTAAATGCGGTTTTCTTGGAACTTTACATATAGAAATAATTTCTGAAAGATTGAAAAACGAGTTTGGTCTTAATTTAATTATTTCAACACCTTCAGTGGTTTTTAAAATTATTACTCCTCAGAACCAAGAGATTTTGGTTTTTTCGCCTTCTGATTGGCCAGCATTGACTGAGATTAAAGAAGTTTTGGAACCATGGGTTAGACTGGAAATCGTTACGCCGGTTCAATATTTAGGCAAGGTTTTAGAGCTTTTGAACAGTTTAAGAGGTAGAGCCAGCGAAACTAAGTATTTTGGCCACCAACAAGTTTTTTTGATTTATGAAGCGCCGCTTAAAGCAATTATTGCTGGTTTTTACGATCGATTAAAAGGAATTAGCCAGGGATTTGCCTCAATGAATTATAAAATTTTAGATTATCGGCCAGCCGATTTGGTAAAAATGGAAATTTTAATTGCTGGCCAAAAACAAGAGGCCTTTTCCAAAATTGTTTATCGCGATGAAATTTATCAAGAGGGTAGGCAGTTGGTGGAAAAGTTAAAAAGATTTTTGCCGCGCCAACTTTTTAGCGTGGCAATTCAGGCAGCTGTGGGTGGTCGAATTGTGGCGCGGGAAACAATTTCCGCCAAGAGGCGCGATGTAATTGCGCCCTTATACGGCGGCGATTATACGCGGAAGAAAAAATTATTAGAAAAACAAAAAATAGGCAAGCAAAAATTAAAAGAAAAAGGCAAAGTAAGAATACCGACCAGCGTTTTTTTAGAAATGTTTAAGGTTTAAAAAAATCTTTTTTATGCTAAAATATTAAAAGAGGGCCGGGGCGAAAGTAAAGATAACCATACTTAAAACCACCAGGATAATCACGATTAGCCAAATTATTTTGATGATGGTTTTTGATTTTAATCTCCGCATCTTAGTTATTTTTATGATAGCAAAAAATAAAAGAATTAAAAGAAGGCATCACCGGCAGAAAGATTTTAATGTTTATTTAATTACCATTTTATTATTAAGCCTAATTGGTTTTTTAGTAGTTTCTAATCTAAGAATAAGACCACAGTGGCTGGAATTGCAGAAAAGATTGGCTGAATTAAAAAAGCAGACGCAAATTTTAGAAGAGAGAAATGAAGAGCTAAAGGCCAGCATAAAACAAACCCAAAGCGATGTTTATTGGGAGGCGCGCTTAAGAGAACAGGGTTATATTAAACCTGGCGAACAAGCGATTGTTATTTATCCAGAAAAAGAAGAGACGGAGAATAGAGCTGAGATAGAAAAAGAAAAGAAATTTTGGGAAAATTTATTAGATTGGATTTGGCGGCGAGAATAAAATTAATGCGGTGGTAGCTCAGCGGAAGAGCGTCTGTTTCCCAAACAGAAGGTCGCGGGTTCAAATCCCGTCCACCGCTTACCGGGCCGTCCTAGCTCAACAGCAGAGCAATCGCTTCGTAAGCGATAGGTTGTCGGTGCAAATCCGACGGACGGCTCTTTTTTATTGCCTTTTCTTTAAAAATATGTTAAAATAAACCACAATGAAGGAATTAGATATAAAAATTGAGAATTTAGAAGTTAAACTCCAGTCTTTACTGGACTGTCTTTGAAATAGAGAAAAAGCGGATTATTAGTCAGGATTTAGAAAAAAAACTTCAGGAGCCGACTTTTTGGCAGGATAAGGAAACAGCCGTTAAAACCAGTCAACAATTAGCTGAATTAAAAGAAGAAATAAAAATCTTTGATAAATTAAAAGAAGAATTAAGCGATATTAAGAAATTAAAGGATTTAGGCGAGAATGAACAGGTTTTATTAAAAGAAATTGAGCGATTTGACAAAAAAATAAAAGAAAATGAATTACAACTATTTCTTTCTGGAAAATATGATCGACGATCAGCCATTTTGTCTATTTATGCTGGCACCGGCGGTCAGGATGCGCAAGATTGGGCCACTTTATTATTGCGGATGTATGAAAGATATTGCGCGAAAAAAGGATTTCAAGTTAAAATTTTACATCAATCATTTGGCGAGGCCGGCGGACCAGAAGGAAGAATTGGCACTAAATCAGTTGCTCTAGAAATAAAAGGGCCTTATGCCTATGGTCTTTTAAAAAAGGAAAATGGAGTTCACCGTTTAGTACGAATTTCTCCTTTTTCTGCCAAACAATTACGTCACACTTCCTTTGCTTTGGTAGAAGTATTACCCGAACTTGAGAAAGAAGATGAGATAAAATTGCGACCAGAAGATTTAAAGATTGAATTTTATCGCGCTTCTGGTCCAGGCGGTCAATATGTTAATAAAAGAGAGACTTCAGTTCGTATTACTCACTTACCAACCGGTTTAGTGGCGGCTTGCCAGTCGGAACGATTACAGGGTAGCAATAAAAAGAAAGCAGAACAGATGTTAATGGCTAAACTTTATCAATTACGCGAACAAGAAAAGAAACAGGAAATAGCTCAAATTAAGGGCAAAAAAATAGCCATCAGTTGGGGAAATCAAATTAGATCCTATGTCTTGCATCCTTATCAATTGGTCAAAGATTTACGAACAGGCGTAGAAACAACTGATGTTGAAGGCGTTTTAGACGGTAATTTAGATGAATTTATTGAAGCGCAAATTTTGGCAGAAAAGAAATAAAATTAAAATTTTTATGATTAAATTTGAAAACGTCACCAAAATTTATCCGGGCAATATCGTGGCTTTAAACAATATCTCTTTTGAAATTCAACCCAAAGAATTTATTTGTTTAGTGGGTAAATCAGGAGCTGGCAAAACCACTTTGCTTAAACTTATTTTGGCTGAGGAAAAACCAACTGAGGGCAATCTTTTTTTTGATGGTCAAGACATTCAAAAGATTAAAACGCGCCACTTGCCATATTTAAGAAGAAGGATCGGCACTGTTTTTCAGGACTATAAATTGTTAAATAATAAAACTGTTTATGAAAATATTGCTTATGCCCTGGAAGTAATTGGCGCTTCCGACGCGCAGATTGCCACCGATATGGCTCACATTTTAGATATTGTTGGCTTAACCAATCGCGCTAATAATTTTCCTGTTCAACTTTCAGGCGGCGAAAAGCAACGCGTGGTGATTGCCCGCGCTTTGATTCATCGGCCAGAAGTGATTTTAGCCGATGAACCGACTGGCAATCTTGATTTTTATCACACTTTAGACATTATTCGGCTTCTTTTAAAAATAAATGAATTAGGCACAACAGTTATTTTAGCTACGCATAATAAAGAGATAATTAATTTTTTGAAAAAGAGAACCATTACCCTTAAAGATGGTCAGTTAATTAGAGATGAGATTAAGGGTAGATTTATTTTATAAAAAATTAATTTTATGTTTGTTTTAATCAAAAGAATATTTTATTTGGGCTGGCGAGATTTATTTAGAGATGGCGGGATGGTAACTGTAAATATTTTTATTATGGTAACAGTAATTGCTGTGATTACTTCGCTTTTTATACTAAAAGATATTAGTCAGATTTTAATTGCGGCAATTCAGGAAAAAGTTGATGTTTCAGTGTATTTTAACAATGATATCAACGAAACTGATATTTTGCGAGTCAAAGAAGAAATTGCCCATCTGCCCGAAGTTAAAGAAGTAACTTATATTTCCAAAGAAGAAGCGCTAAGAAGATTTACTGAAAAATATCAGTCAAATCCAATCTTGCTTGAAGCTTTGTCTGAAGTGGGTATTAATCCTTTCTTACCCGCTTTGGGGATAAAGGCTTTTCAGGCGCAACAATATGAAGCCATTGCCAATTTTTTAAAGAATTCTTCTTTCAATAATTTAATAGAAAAAGTTGATTATTATCAAAGAAAATCAGTAATTGATCGAATTTATACTTTATTGACTAGTTTTAAGCAGGTTGGCCTTGTTTTATTTATTGTTTTGACTTTAATCGCTATTTTAGTTGCTTTTAACACAATTAGATTAGCTATTTATAATTCGCGGGAAGAAATTAAAATTCAACGATTGGTTGGCGCTTCTAATTGGTTTATTAAAGGACCATTTTTAGTTCAGGGAGCAATTTGCGGATCTTTGGCTGCCTTAATTTGCCTATTGATTTTTAGTTTGTTGGCTGCGACGCTTAATGAAAAAATTGAAACCCTATTCCCTGGATTCAGTTTTTTTCAATTTTTTATCAATCGATTTTGGCTGATTGTTTCTCTTCAATTATTAACCGGAATTGGTTTGAGTGTTGCCTCTTCTCATCTGGCAGTTAAAAAATATCTTAAAATTTAATTTTGTGGGGCGAAAGAAATTACCTTGATTAAAATTATATATGAATAATTTCTTTCGCGGG
>JBNAUV010000014.1:0-17555 GCA_049700655.1 Minisyncoccales bacterium
GGCAAGGCGTCCGAGCGATTAAATGTTACCAAATTGGTTGGCAATTATATATTAAATATTCTTAATTGGCATCACTAAATAAAGATAGCTGTCGTCATCTTTTAATCTTAAAACAGCGGGTTTTTCTGAGTTAATTAAATTAAGCACAACCTCTGCTTTCTTTTGTCGACTAAGATTCTCAAGATTTAATAACCCTTCTAGTAAAAATCGGTGATTAAAAGAAATTTCTATAGCCTTTCCTTTTACTTGGCCAAGAATAAAACTTTGGTGTTCGCCTACATCAAGATTTTGGCTGGAAATTTTTAATTGATGTTTAGATGGTTCAGTTTTTAATTTAATTTCATTAGCTCTACTGCTAAATAATGAAGCGAGTTTTATTTGATTAATTAACTCGGTTAAAGGAAAAATAAGCGTTGTTTCATATTTGGTTGGAATAATTTCCTGATAATTAGGATAATCTCCTTCAATTAATCGGGAAATAAATTGAATTTCTGGCTGGTGAAATTCTTTTGAAGTTGTCTCAAATAAGAGTTGATTAGGAGAAAAATAAATTGTTAAATCGCCCTCCTTTTCCCCAAAAATATTAACAATTTCTTTGGCTGCTCTTTGGGGGATGATTAAAGAATAATTATTAATATTATTTAAGGATTCTAAATAAAGTTTTTTTTCGCCTAAACGAAAACTATCAGTAGCAGCAATAATAATTAATTTTTTTTGAAAAGAAAAATAAACTCCGGAAATTTCTGGTTTGATTAAAGATGGGTTAGTAATATTAACCACGCTATTAATACCCTCGCAAAAAAGATTAATAGGTACTTCAATTTTTTCTTTATTAGAAATTTGAGGGAAGATAGGAAATTCATCGGGATTATTTCCTTTAATTATAGTTTGATAATTATCACAGATTATTTTTAAATCAAAACCACTTGTCTCTAAAGTAATTTGTTTATTTGGTAAAAAATTAATAAAATTAGATAAAATTTTTATCGGCACCACAACTTGTCCTTCTTTTTCTGTTTTTACTAATGATTGCCATTTTATTCCCAATTCTAAATCAGTGGTTATTAAAGTTAAAAAATTTTTTTTAACCGATATTAAAATATTATTTAAAATTGGTAAATTTACTGATTTTACAGGAATTCGACTTACCAAATTAACACCCTCTTTTAATTTATCTTTTAATATAATAATTTTCATATTATTAATTATTATTAGGTTTTAATTTAATTCTTATCTTAGAATAGAATTGATTATTAATTAAATGGGGAATGGATTGATAAATTTTTATTTATTTTTTGTGGAAATTTAATTAATATTTTTTTTCCACAAATTATCCATTAAAAATACGATGTTTTATTAAATTTATTTCATTATTAAAATCTTCATTAATTTTTAATTGTTTTTTTATTTTTTCACAAGCATAAATCACAGTTGTATGATCTTTCCCGCCAAACTTTCGAGCAATAAAAGGATAAGAGTTTTTTAATAATTCTCTTAATAAATACATAGCGATTTGGCGCGGCCTTACAATTTCTTTTTTTCTCACCGAAGAAAGAAGATCTTTTTCTTTTAAATCGTAAAATTCAGCCACTATTTGAATAATTTTCCTAAAGTTAACTACTTTATAAGGAGAAAGAAATAATGTTTTTAATAAAGATTTGGCTATTTCTAAATTGGGTTGTTGATTATTAATTTTTTGGTAAGCAATTAATCTATTTAAAGCCCCTTCTAATTCTCTAATATTATTTTGGATATTACTGGCAATATAATTTAAAACATCATCAGAAAAAACAACAGCTTTTTCTTGACATTTAGCTTTTAAAATAGCAATCCTTGTTTCATAATCTGGATAACCAATATCACCAATCATTCCTCCCTCAAAACGCGATCGCAACCTTTCAGTTAGAGCGGGAATTGATTTTGGCGGTCGATCAGAGGAAATAATAATTTGTTTATTTGATTCGTATAAAGTATTAAAAATATGGAAAAATTCTTCTTGGGTTTTTTCTTTTCCGGCTAAAAATTGAGCATCATCTAAAATTAAAACATCAATAGCCCGATATTTTACTTTAAAAGATTCAATACTTTGATTATAAATTGAGGAAACTACTTCAGTGGTGAATCTTTCGGCTGGTATATATTTTATCTTTTTTTGGGAGAAAGTTTTTAATATAAAATTGCCAATAGCTTGCAATAAATGTGTTTTACCCAACCCCACACCGCCATAAATAAAAAGAGGATTATAAACAAAACCTGGTTTTTGAGCCACTGCCCAAGCAGCTGCATGAACCAATTCATTAAATGGGCCGACAATAAAATTTTCAAAAGTATAACGATGATTAAGATTGGTTTCTTTATCTATTTTTAATTCTTCAAATTCTAATTGTCCAAGATCAAGCGAATTTACCGAATTTACCACGTTTTTCTTAGCTGTTTTTAAAGGTGATTTTTCTACAATATAATTAACTTTTTTAATATCATGATTGAGTGAATTAAGAATTTTAAAAATAGATTTACCATATTTATTTTCTAACCACTCTTTAGCAAAAGAATTAGGCGTACTAATAGTTATTTGGCCATTTTCCCAACCACTTATTTTAGTGTCTTTAAACCAAGTGGAAAAATTAGCCGGCGAAATAATTAATTGGATTTGGGCAAGGACTGCTTGCCAGAGTTCTTCAGTATTCATAATTACTCTCGCTAATTATATAGCATTTTAAAAATAAAAGCAAAGTATATTAAATTAAGTAAAAATGTTAAAATTTTGGGGAAAACTTGTGAAAAATTAAAAATTTAAAAAATTATTTTTTTTGTTGACGTTAAATATCTTTTTTGTTAACATTTTAATAATATGTTTATTTTATAATTAAAATTTAATATGTCAATTACTTTTCATAAAAAGAAGAAAAAAAGAAAAAAAACCCATGGTTTTAGAAAAAGAATGCTGACTAAGGCTGGTCGTCGAGTAATAGCTAGGCGAAGAAGAAAAAAAAGATATAACTTAACAGTTTAAGTTATGTTGGCCCGCCATTATCGTCTTCAGAAAAGAAAAGATATTATCTTGGTTTTTAAAAAGGGTAAAACTTTTAAATATCAACAATTAATTTTAAAAACCAGAAATAATCAATTAAACAATCATCGATTTACTGTTATTGTTTCAAAAAAAATTTCTAAAAAAGCAGTAGTAAGAAATAAAATAAAAAGGCAATTAATGGAGTTAACCCGGCTAAAATTAAATTCATTAAAAAATAAACCTAATCAGTTTAAGGATAATTTATTAATTGCTTTGCCAGGTATTGAAAAAAAAGAATTTGCCGAAAAGAAAAAAATAATAGATAAATTATTTAAAATAGCCAAGTTGTAGTTTATGAGTTTTTTACTTGATATTTTTCATGTAGTTTTATATCGTCCACTATTTAACATTTTAGTTTTTCTTTATGAGATTTTACCAATTCGTGATTTTGGTTTGGCAATAATTAGTTTGACTATTTTTGTTAGAATTATTCTTTATCCAATAATGGTTAGATCGTTTGAGTCCCAAAAAAAATTAGCTCAATTACAGCCGCGCCTAAAAGAAATTCAGCAAAAATATAAAAATGATAAAGAAAGGCAAAGCCAGGAAATAATAAAATTTTATCAAAAAGAAAAAATCAATCCCTTGGGTAGTTTAATTATATTAATTCAAGCACCAATTTTAATTGCTCTCTATTGGGTCATTAGAAATGGGTTTCAACCAGAAGAAATGGTATATTTATACAGTTTTATTTCTCCCCCAGAAGTAATTAATCCACTTTTTCTTGGTTTGATTAATTTAAGTGAACCACATTTAGGCTTAGCCATATTAGCTGGTTTTTGTCAATTTATTCAAACAAAATTATCATTAAAGCAAACCCAAACCCAATTAGCCTCAAAAAAGAAAGAAACAGATTTAGCCAATCAGTTTTTAGGGATTATGCAAAAACAAATGCTTTATTTTTGGCCCTTTTTTATTGTTTTTATTCTGGTAAAATTACCAGCAGCCATTGGTCTTTATTGGTTGATTAGCTCCTTATTTTCTATTGGTCAACAATATTTATTTTTGCGTCGATCATGAATACTAATAATTTAGAAACAATTAAAGAGTTTATTAAAGAATTTTTCCAAAAAGCTTCTTTTGAAGTAGAAGTTGAAACGGAAAAAGTGGGGGACGATTTTTTTTCAGTCAATATTAATACTAATGAACCGCAAATTTTAATTGGCGAAGGAGGGCAAACTTTATTAGTTATTCAATATTTATTAAAGATAATTTTAAAAAGGAAATTTCCCTTCTTAATAAACAAAGAAGATGAAAAAAAACAGCAATCCCTTTACTTTAATTTAGACATTAATCATTACAAACAAAAAAAATATCAATACCTTGAAGAATTGGCTATAACAACAGCTGATGAAGTTGCTTTGATGAAAAAAGAAAAAGAATTGCCAGCCATGCCTGCTTATCAAAGGAGAATGATTCATTTAACTTTAAGCAAGCGCTCTGATGTGGTTGCTAAAAGTGTCGGCGAAGAGCCTAATCGGCGAGTTATTATTTCGCCCCGAGTAATTATTTAGTTTCTTCTCTGGTCTGTTTTATTTTTGTTAATTGTTCTGGGGTTGTAGTAATAAATTGATCCTCGTAATAAGAAGCAACAGTTTTTAGCAAGACTCTTTTTTGGCCAGCGCAGAAAACTCCTTCACCCACTTCACATTCTAATAATAGATTTTTTTCTTCATCGGTTAAATTAAATGTTTTTTGCACTAAATCAATTGCGGCTGGCGATTGTTTCATTAGAAACTGTAGGGCTGAGTTCGTTATAATGGGCTTGCCATATTCAGATTTCATAAAATCAGCAACATCTTGGGTAATAGTAGTAACACCTAACCAATATTTTCTTGCTCTTTTAACTAAACCAAACAAAAAGGAGGCACCATCTTCAGTTTTCATTAACCACCAAGCCTCGTCAACTACGAGAACTCTCCTTTTTAATTGGGACCTAACTTTATTCCAAATATAACGCATAATTATATACATAGCCATTGGCCTTAATTCATCTTCTAAATCTCTAATACCAAAAACAACCAAGGGTTTATCGGTTGAAATATTAGTCGGTTGATTAAAAAAGGAGGCATAAGTTCCTTTAGTAAATTTTCTTAATTTTCTTAATAAACTTTCAGCTCCTTCCATTCCTTCTAAAACCGCTTCTAAATCTTGCATTAAAGGCACTCTTTCCGACCAAAGGGCTGGATTGGTTTCCGGCGTAATATCTTTGGCAGCATATGTTTCTGTTAAAGCTCGATCAATAATAGCATCTTCTTCTGGCGTTAAACCACCAAACATTAATCTAATTAAACCAACTAAATTAATAATATTGCTTCTTAAAATATCTTCAGCTGATTCATCTTCTCTTGGCGGAGCTAAATCAAAAGGATTGATGTGTTGGTCGCCTGATAAAGAAAAATTAAGAAAAGAACCGCCAGTTGCTTCAGCCAGTAAACGATATTCATTTTCTGGATCGAGAATAATCACATCGACGCCGGTCATTAATAAACGGAGAACTTCTAGTTTGGTGGCATAAGATTTACCGCTACCCGATTTGGCGAAAATAACACTATTAGCGTTTTCTAAACTAAACCGGTCAAAAAGCACTAAAGAATTATTGTGCCGGTTAATCCCATAAAGAATTCCTTCATTAGAACTTAAATCAAAAGAAGTAAAAGGGAAAATAGATGAAAGCGGTTGAGTATTCATTGAGTTGTGAACTTGTAATTGGTCTAAACCATAGGGCGCGGTTGAAATAAAGCCCTTTTCTTGCTGATAAAGAGCTGGTTTAACATAAATCAATTTTGATTCTAAAATTGATCTAAGAATTGTCTCGGTTTTTTTAATATCTTCAATAGTGTTGCCATAAATAGTTAAATAGATGCCCAATTTAAACATTTTCTCTTGCGCACTCTGTAATTTATTTCTCAAATCTTCAATTTCTTGGTAAGCCATTTCTAAAGCAGGATCTCTTATTAAACCCTTTTCTTCTCTTTCGATTAATTCAGCCTGCACCTCGGTAATCCGTTTTCTTAATTTTTTTAAAACCAGGCCCGTGTCAATTGGATGAATATGAAAACTAATATCCAATGGTTGGTCTAGATTAATTACTGGCGACAACCAAACAGCTGTTAAATATTTGGGATACGAGAAGATAAAAAATGATTTAGATAATTTCTCTCCCAACTTTAAACAATCCATTTTTACCTCAATTGAAGAAGGAGCAATAATATCTTTTGCCTCAATAATGGAAGTAGTGAAAATTTCTTGAGGAATGGCAGTAGATTTTTTCTTTAAAAAAGGAAATTCAAATTTCATATGTAATTAAAAATTATCTAATAATTTCAGGCGGTATTTCTGGATAATAACCAATTTCTGCTTCATTAAGATGATGCAGCCCCCATAAAAGTTCAATAATTTCTAAAGTATTAAGAGGAGCATTTTGCAAACCGCAACCCCTTAAACCAGCTGAGACAAATTCTACTCTTTGCCATAATTGGCTTTTAGCTCGGGCAAAATCTTCTTCGCTTAGTATAGTTCCTTTTTGGGTTGTTGGTACGCTAACTTTAGGTAATTGAATTAAAGTAAAAGGGATAACAATATAAAACATTTTAGTCAAAATTTGTCGACTAGCCACCAATTGGCTAATAAAATTTCGATATTCAGCGGTTTGAATTTTCATTTGTTCATTTTTTTGTTTTTCTTCCAACTCTTTTAATTTATCTAAATAACCAGTAAGATTGAGGATCCGCGATTGGACAATAATTTGGATAGAAAAATCTAAAGAGTTTAAAAAATTCTGAAATTGATAAAGAATTGCTTCTTGTTCTTCAGCTGATTTAAGGGCAAAATTAACTGACGAGACCATTAGAATGGCTCGTAACGAATTATCCTTTAAAATTAAAACTCCTTCTTTTATTTCTTTAAACGCCAAAAAATCTTGAGTGGAAGCTTGAGGCATATTTACTTATTTATCTTAGTGGCTCGATAAATTTCTAGTTCTGTTAATAGGTTTTTAAGTCGACTTTTTTCCGCGATTTTTAAAGGGGTTTTTTCTTCCTTTTTTTCTTTTGATTCAGCTTTTAATTCAGTTGGTTTAATTAGGCTTTTTTTGTAAATTGGAGTTAATTCTTGCTTTACTTCTTTTTTTTGCCAGATATAGCGTTTGGGTTTAAGATTAAAGCCAATTGATTTTAAAAGCACATCAGTAATTGGTATGCCCTGAATTTTGCCGGCTGCCAAAAACAAACCTAATCCTAAACAAGCTAAAGATAATATTAAAAACAAAATGAAAGGCAAAATGAAATAAAAAATAATACAAGGCGCAAGCATTATCGCCACAATGATTACTTGTTTGAAAGTTAAAAAACTAATAATTTTTGGTTCGTGTTCAATAAATTGAGGCACACTAAATTGCATATTTATAATATTATAACAAATCTTATTTTAACTGCCAAAGGTTTTTAGATAAGTTTAACCAATCTTCTATCTTTAAGGTTTCTGCTCTTTGGTTTGGTTGGATTTGGTATTTTAAAAGCCAAGATTTTATTTTCTCTTTATTCTTTAAGTTTAATATTTTCGCTAAATTATTCAATAGCTGTTTGCGCGGTTGGCTAAAGCCAGCCCTAACTAATTTAAAAAATTGCTGACGGACAAGAGGTTTAATCTTAAAAACTGAAGAATTAGGTTTTATTTTTATTATTGTTGAATCAACCCGTGGCGAGGGCCAAAAAGATTTTTTAGAGATAAAAGAGATGATTTGTGGTTGGGCATAAAACTGGACTGAAATCGCCAGTAGATTTAATCGGGGGTGTTGAGCGCAAATTCTTTGCCCCACCTCTTTTTGGACCACCAGTACCATTTGGCTAGGTAGAATTGGCGTTTTTTCTAAGAATTTTCTAATGACTGGGGCAGTTAAATAAAAAGGCAGATTAGCCACTATTTTATAACTTCGGTTTTTTAATTTGTATTTTTGCGGATTAAATTTTAGAATATCTTGGTGAATAACCTTTACATTATTGATTTGGTGCTTTTTTATAACTTCTTTTAAAATTTCAATCATTGTTTTGTCTTTTTCTACAGCCAGAACCTCTTTTACTTTTTTGGCTAATTCAAGCGTTAAAATCCCTGGCCCAGGTCCAATTTCCAAAATAATATCAGCTGGCCCTAATTCAGCTGTTTTAATCACCTTCTTAATGGTTAATTTATTAATCAAAAAGTTTTGGCCCAATCTTTTAACTGGCCAATAATGGTATTTTTTTAAGAGATTTTTAATCTCATTTATGCCCATTTTTCTTTAATTTTAACATAAAAAAGCCCTAAAAAGCCCTAAAAATTGTGGAAAACTTCTGTTTTTACCCTTTATTTTTGCCTTGACTTTGTTGGATAGATAGGATAAATTTAACAAATTAGCATGTTAGACGATTTATATAGGCATATTTGCCGATATAGTCTTAAATTAAGTCCCCTGATTAAAAAACAAGGGTTTATTGTTATTTTTCTATCTATATTGATTTGTTTAGGCCGAATTTTAATAGAAGATAATTACCGCTTGACCAAAAGCGGTTTTTCTTTGGCTGAAGCCAAAATTACAGAGAATCAGTTGTTTTTTGTAGCTAATAAAGGTGGCGCGCTTGAGCCGCCTGAATTTATTTTAATTCAGAATTCTATTCTCAAGGCCTCTACTCCCTTAACAGTTTACACTCCCCAAATTTTGGGATCTTTGGTGGCTGGTTATGAGCCAACTGAATCGAAAAAAATAATTACTGAATATATTGTAGAGGATGGCGATACTCTTTGGTCATTGGCGGCTAAATTTGATATTTCTATTGAAACAATTCTCTGGGCTAATAATTTGAGCAAGAATAGCGTCTTAAAGCCGGGCCAGAAATTAATTATTTTGCCAGTGTCAGGCGTGCTTCATTTTGTTAAATCAGGCGATACTCTATCAGACATTGCTAAGCGTTATCAGGGCAAGGTCGATGAAATTATAGCCTTTAATCAGTTGGCTAATGAAAACGATATTTATATTGGAGACATTATTATTGTGCCCAATGGCGTAATGCCGCAACCGAGTAGCCCGCCTTCTTCAAATTTAGCCCAAATACCCTTGGCCAACAATTATTTTATTGCGCCAGTCTCTGTTCCTTATCGAATTACCCAGGGATTACATTGGTATAATGCTATTGATTTTGGCGGCAAATGCGGCAGTCCGATTTTTGCCGCCGCTAGCGGCGAAGTAATTAAGGTGGCTTTAACCAATTCTACCTCGCGTTGGGCTTTTGGCGGTGGCGGCAATCATATTAAAATTCTTCATCCTAATGGCGTGGTTACTTATTACGGCCATATTGCCACAAGTTTAGTCAAAGTGGGCGATAAAGTTTCTCAAGGCGAAATAATTGCTTTAATAGGCGGCCAACCCGGTACACCGGGAGCTGGGCTTTCTACTGGTTGCCATGTTCATTTTAGTGTGATTGGCGCCGTTAATCCATTTGGCAGATAAATTCAAAAATCACTTAAAGCTAATAATCAACAGAAGAGGAAATTATCCTCTTTTTTAATTCTCTCTTAATCGATACATTAAAGCTTCTGAGACATGAGAAAATTGAATTTTTTCTGAGTTATCTAAATCAGCAATTGTTCGGGCAACTTTTAAGACGCGATGATAACCGCGAGCCGATAATTTGCCCGAATCAACATATTTTTTTAAAAGTGTACTTGATTTTTCATCAACTGAGCAATATTTTTTAATTTGTGGGATATTCATTTCCGCATTAGTTAGAGAATGTTCAGCTGTTGCTGAATTAGCCAATCTTTCTTTTTGTTTTAAACGGGCTCTTTTTACCCTTTCTCTAATTAAAGAACTATTTATTCCTTCAATTGGCGCAGTTAATTTGTCATATTTTAATTGTGGCACAGTAATAAAAATATCAATACGATCAATTAAAGGGCCGGAAAGCTTGCGGCGATAATTATGGATTTGTGATGGATGGCATTGACAGGGGATTTCCGGGTTGCCCCAATTACCGCAGGGACAGGGATTGGCAGCTGCCACCAAAGTAAACCGCGCCGGGAATTTTAAGAAATGTTTAGCTCGCAATATAGTAATTTCACCCTCTTCAATTGGCTGGCGGAGCGATTCTAAAACATCACGATGAAATTCAGGAAATTCATCTAAAAATAAAACGCCGCGATGAGCCAGAGTAATTTCACCTGGCCTTGGCGGATTGCCGCCGCCGATCAGAGCTGCCTCTGAAGTTGTATGATGGGGCGAACGAAAGGGCCGTTGTTTTATTAATGGTTTATTTTCTGATAGTAAACCAGCAGCGCTATAAATTTTGCTAACCTCAATTATCTCATCAAAAGAGAGTGGCGGCATAATCGTTGGCAAGCATTTAGCCAAAAGCGATTTGCCAGCGCCAGGCGGGCCAACCATTAAAAGATGGTGACCGCCCGCCGCAGCAATTTCTAAAGCTCTTTTAGCGTATTCTTGGCCTTTAATCCAGCTTAAATCAATAGGATAATTTTCAATTTCCATTTCGTCTAGATTTATTTGGGCTGGCGAAAGTGATTTTTTATCGGTTAAATATTCAATTACCTCTTTTAAAGTTTTTGCGCCAATTATTTTTATTCCCTGAACGAGCGCTGCTTCAGTGCTGTTGGCCCAAGGCAGAATAATTTCTTTAAAATTCATTTCTTTTGCCAATAAAGCAAAAGAAAGAGCGCCCTTAATTGGTTTTAAATTACCATCTAAAGATAATTCGCCAATTAAGAGTCGATTTTTTGAATCAAATGTAATTTGTTTGGTTGCCATTAAAAAACCCAAAGAGATAGGCAAATCATAAAGCGAACCTTCCTTTTTTAAGTCAG
Organism: Minisyncoccales bacterium; assembly: GCA_049700655.1. Lineage (GTDB taxonomy): Bacteria > Patescibacteriota > Minisyncoccia > Minisyncoccales > RBG-13-42-11 > JBNAUV01. The sequence goes on from JBNAUV010000014.1 coordinate 10,925, forward strand.
CCGGCGCGAGCGAGACCAAAGTTTTGGTTGGTTGTTGATGCGGCGCTTGGTAATTCGAACTCTTTATGGCTGAAGCGACTCGATCTTTTGATTCTTGGACCGCTTTATCTGGCAAACCAACAATATTAAAAGAAGGCAGACCATAAGAAGCGTCTACCTCTACTTCAACAATCTGCGCGTTTAGGCCATTCAGAGCAGCCGAAAAAACTTTTGACAGCATTTTTATTAAGAAGTTTAAGAAGTTTATTCTTTAGATTGGCACTCTAAACAAGTTTTTGTTTCTGGAATAACCTCTAGTCTTTTAAGAGATATTTTTTTACCGCATTTTTCGCAAACTCCATAAGTGCCCTTTTTGATTTTTTCCAATGCTTCATTAATATCTTTTAATTTTAATTCCAAATTGTGTTCTATGGGCAGAAGATTTTCATATTCTTCAACTTCATCAGCCGCTTGTTCTAAAGCCGCGCTGCCTAATTCTCGGCCATTAAAAAGAGGGAAACGCGTGTCCCAATCAGCCTTGAGATTTTTGTCTTTATCAGCAAACTGTTTTAATTGTTCTTCAATATTCTTTTTTTCTTTTTCTAACCGTTGTTTTAATTTTTCAATTGTTTTTTTCATCATAGCTTGATTAAGTCAATGGTCTTTATTAAACTTTCGCCCGAAGAAGTGAAAATCAGTTTGTCATCAACCACAGCCCAACAAATGCCAAAATTGGCTGGCGGGAAAGAAAGATAACGGAAAACAACATCTTTATACGTGGCTTGTTTAAAGGTTGCGGGCGAGGCTTTTGCTTCTTTGCCTAAAAAATTAAATAATCCTTCAGTATCTTGTTCTATAGTTTTTTCCCAATCTAACATTAAATTGGTTATTTCTTCTTTTGTTTGCGCGACAAATCCCAAACGATTAAAATCGCCATTATAATAAGCAAATAAAGTAAAATCATTATTTAATTTTTCTAAAATCGGCACTGAAGTTGTCACATTAAACATTTCGAAAAATTCTTTTAATCCTATAAATTTATTTTGCTTAGTATCAAGTAAAAGAAGACGATAATGGCCTGTTTTTTCAAAGCCAGTTTTTAACAAAGAAAGAGAAAATTTTAGTTGATCCGGTCCGCTAAATGGAATTTGAATAGTATTTTCTTCTGGAATTGGCAGTAAGGCGGTTGGTATGGCAATGGTCGGTGTGGCTGTTTCTTCAGTTGGCGTGGCTGTTTCTTCAGTTGGTGTGGCTGTTTCTTCAGTTGGCGTGGCTGTTTCTATTGGTAATGGAGGCAAGGGTGGCGGTGGTGTTTCGGGCGTTCTGATAAAAAAGAACCAAATAGCAAAACCAATGATGGCTAATAAAATAAAGCCAATTAAAATTCTAACCAGAATTTTTTGCCAAGTAGAAGGCGTTTCAGGTATTTCAGTTATCAATTCGTTTGATATTTCTAGGGCAGGTTTTGTGGGATAAACAGACGGCGGCGGAGGCGTTGGAATGGGGTATGTGGAAATAGGTTTTTCGCCAGCCAGGGGTGTTTCAACTGGTGGTATGGAAGCCGGTTTTTTTAATGTTTCCTGGGCTAACCTAATTATTTCTTCAGCGGTTAATGCTTCTGGTTTTGGTTCTTCAGCAGGTATTATAGGTTTTTCCTCTTCTTTTTCTACTTCTTCTATTTTAGGACCTTCTTCTTTTAGCGGTTTTTCTTCTACTTCTGGCATTTTTTCCTCTATTTTAGGTTTTTCTTCTACAGGCTCTACAGGTTTTTCTTCTTCTGGTTTTTTTTCTTCTGGCGGCTTTTCTTCTACTGGTTCTACAAGCTTTTCTTTTATTTCTTCTTCAATTTCAGTTGTGGCGATTGGAGTTTCTGGTATTTCTTCTTCCCATTCAATTTCTTGAGGAATTTCTTCTTCAGTTATTTTTTTTTCCATAAATTCTTTTTCGTCCAATTCAACTAATAATTGATCAATTTGTTTTAACCTCTCTTCTAAAGGATATTTTTTGTCTAAAATCTTTTGTTCTTGTTTTTCAATTTCTTTTAGCTGAGCATTTAATTCAGCCTGTTGGCTTTCTAAATTCCATCTTTTTTGTTCTATTCTCTTGCGATCGTCTTCAATTTTCCACCTTTCTTTTTCAATTCTTCTTTGCTCTGCTAGACTGAGCGCTGCTTTTTCTTCTTTGGCAAGATCTTTAAGTACCTCTTCAGTGATTTTTTCATCTTTTTGTAATTCATCTAACTCAATTTGCAGATTCTTTATCTGTGTTAATATTTCATTTTTCTTATTTTTTATTACTGCCTCTTCTTTTTCTTCTATTTCTAAAATTTTTCTTTCAACCAAAGGCCTTTCGTTAAACAATTGTTCCTTTTGCCGTTTATGAAGAATTTCATCTTTTTGTTTTTGTAATTCTTCGGTTTTTTTCAAGGCGTTTTGCTGTTTTAAATTGAGGTCATTTATTGCTTTTTCTATTTTTTCTATTTCATTTTGAATTGACCATTTTTCCGTTTCTATTTCTCGTCTTTTTGTATCTAAATCCCATCTTTCTTTCTCAAATTGCTTTTTAGTTTCCGGCGATGCTTTTTCCTCATTTTCTTCAATTTCAGTAATTCTTTCTTCAATCATTTTTTCCCGATTAATAATCGGCTCTAATTTTGTTTCGAGGTTTTTAATTTGCCTTAAACATTTTTCTTTTTCTTGGACAAAAGATTCTCTTTCTTGGGCAATTAAATTAATTTCTTTTTCCAAAGTCAGCAGTTTTGCCTCTTCTTCTTCATATAATCGACGTTTTTCTTCTTCGCTTCTTTTTAACTCTTCTTCCATTAATAGCCTTCTTTTTTCTTCCTCAGCCATTTTTAGTTTTCTTTTTCTTTCTGCCTCTACTTCAGCAAGCGCTTTTTCTTTAGCCAAAAGCTCTTCTTCTTTTTTTCTTCTTTCTTCTTCTTCAATTTTTTTTCTAGCCCTTTCTTCAGCTAACTTTCTTTTTTGCGTCAAAATTTCCTCCGGCGTTGGGGGTTTTTTCATTTGCGCTTGCCTTCTTATTTCTTCTTTTCTTTTTCTCTCTTCTTCAATTAATTTTTTTCTTTTTTCTTCTTCGGCCCGTTTTTTCGCCTCTATTTCTTCTTTGATTTTTTGTTCAGCCAAAAGTTTTTCTTGGCGCCTTCTTTCTTCTTCTTCAAGGCGTTTTCTCTCTTTTTCCGCAGCAATCTTTTCTTCAATCGCTTTTATTTCTTGTTTTAATTTAGCTGTTTCTTCATCAATCTCTGGGCTTGGTAAACCAGCCATTTGCGCTCTTTGTTTTTCAGCCAATAGTTCTCTTAGGCGGCCTAAATCTTTGCGCATTGTTTTAATTTCTTCTCGCGACAAAGCGCTTACTTTTTTAGGCGCTCCTTGGCTAGGTTGGCTAGGCGGTGGTGGGGGCGGAGAAGGAAGAGGCGTCATATAAATATTTATAATAATTTATTAATTTTATTATATATTAAGTGTAGGAATTAATAAATAAAAAAATTCTTTTATCTTCTTTTTAATATTTTAGCATCTTTAAGAGAAAGATTAATTCGCCCCTGGTCATCAATGGAAATTACTTTAACCGGGATGATATCGCCCACCTTAATTACATCTTCAACTCGGTTTACTCGATAGGGTTTTAATTGAGAAATGTGAAGCAGTCCTTCCTGATTGGGTAAAATTTCCACAAAAGCGCCGAAATTTAAAATGCGAGTAACCTTACCTTGAAAGATTTCATTCACTTTAACTTCCCGAACAATATTTTTAATCCAAGCAGCCGCTTTTTCAGCCGCTTCTTCTTTTTCCGCTGTAATAAAAATTCGGCCAGAATCTTCAATGTCAATCGCCACGCCGCATTCATCAATAATTTCATTAATCATTTTTCCGCCTGGACCTATTACTTCCCTAATTTTAGCAGGATTTATTTGGACAATCAATATGCGCGGCGCATAGGGCGAGAGATTTGGTTTGGGCTGGGCAATTGTTTTCGAAATTTCACTTAAAATTTGCAATCGCGCCTCGCGGGCTTGATCAAGAGCTTTTTCTAAAATAACCTGATTAAGGCCATCAATTTTGACATCCATCTGCATAGCAGTAATGCCTTTTTCTGTGCCAGCAACTTTAAAATCCATATCGCCGTGATGGTCTTCTGGCCCTTGAATATCAGTTAAAATTTTATAGTTGCCTTGCTGATTCTGAATTAAACCCAAAGCAATACCAGCTGCCGGTCTTTTGATTGGCACGCCAGCATCCATTAAAGCCAAAGAACTGCTGGAGACAGCGGCCATCGAAGTTGAGCCATTAGAGGAAAGAATTTCAGTAACAATTCTAATTGTATAAGGAAATTTATCAAAATCAGGCAATAAAGGAAAAAGTGCTTTTTCCGCCAGCATGCCATGGCCAATGTCGCGGCGGCTGGGTCCGCGCATTGGCTTAATTTCGCCCACTGAATAAGGAGGGAAATTGTAATGATGCATAAATCTTTTTTTGCCAACCAATTCTAATCCTTGCAATAATTTAACATCGCCAGGCGCTCCCAAAGTTAAAATAGACAGGGCTTTGGTTTGGCCGCGGACAAATAGGCCCGAACCATGGGTCCGCGGCAAAAGACTTATTTCTGATGAAATTGACCTTATTTCATTTAAACGGCGGCCATCGGGTCTTTTTTCGTAAAGTAGAATATTTTCACGGAGAATTTTATCCAGTTCATCTTCAAAGAAATTTTTAGCATATTGAATTTTAGCCGCGTCAGCATAATTTGTTTCAATATATTTAATCAACTCTTTTTTTAGAGCGTTGGTTTCATCAAACGAAGAAAAAAGCGTTTTATTTAACCGGTCGCCAAGAAATTTTTTAATTTCTTTCTCTAGATTTTCATCGCGGATTGGTTCGCTGATTTTGATTTTTTCTTGGCCGATTTTTTGAACGATTTCATTTTGAAAATCAATTAATTTTTTAAGTTCAGGTTGAGCAAAAGCAATAGCCCGCAAAATTATTTCTTCATTTACTTCATTGCCTTCCATTTCTATCATATTAATAATAACTTCTTTTTTATCTGAGGAAATTAAACCAGCCACGGCTAAATCTAAATGGCTTTTTTCTCGTTCTTGATAAGTGGGATTAAGAATAAATTTCTCTTCAGAATTAATTTGGCCAATTCTTAATACTCCCACTGGTCCTGCCCAAGGAATGGGCGAAATGCTTAAAGCCAATGAAGCGGCTAATAAGCCAATGATGTCTGGGTCATTTTCTCTATCCCAAGAAAGACAAGTTACAATAATTTGAACTTCTCTTTTAAGATTTTTTGGAAATCTGGGTCGAATGGCCCGATCAATAAAGCGAGCAGTGATAATTGCTTCATCAGATGGTCGGCTTTCGCGTCGGATATAACGAGAGCCGAGAATTTTGCCAGCCGCGTAATATTTTTCTTCATAATCAACGGTCAAAGGAAAGAAATCGCTCTCAATTTCATTTTCTGATATTACTGCTGTCGCTAAAACCATTGTTTCGCCGTATTGAACCAAGACGTCAGCCGCAGCCCGTTCAGCCAATCTTCTAACTTCTATTTTTAGTTCTTTGCCGCCGATATTTGTTTTAAAAACATCTTTGCTCATTTTTAATTAAATTTTTAACAGATATCTTTTAGGATATTCGCTTAAATCAATAAATTCGTCAGCCACTTCTTTTAATTTGCCAGAAGCCGATTTACCAAAAGCAACCACCTCCACTCGCTTACCTTGGTTTTTTAAGTATTCAACCAATTGGACAAAATCGCCATCGCCCGAGGCAAGCACAATCACATCAACGCTGGGCGCAATTCTAATCGCATCAACAGTGATGCCAACATCCCAATCAGCTTTTTTAATGCCGCCAAAAAATTCCTGTAAATCTCTAACCCGAGTTTCTATGCCTAATTTAATTAGGGCCTCAAAAAAAGCTTTTTCTTCGCCAGTTTTTGTTCTCACCACATAAGCAAATGCTCTAATTAGAACTCTTTCAGCCACAGCTGTTTTTAAAATGCCGCCAAAATTTACTCTGGCGCCATATAAGTTCTTTGCTGAATGATAAAGATTTTGTACATCAATTAAAACAGCGACGCGTTGGCCAGGGTGTTTGATAATCATAAAATAAATTTATTTTTTTAAACCAATTTTTTTCATTATTTCATTATATCTTTTTGCGTCCTCATTCTTTAAATAAGACAATAAACTTCTTCTTTTAGACACCATTTTCAATAAACCGCGTTTTGAATGAAGGTCTTTGGGATGCTTTTTCAGATGCTTGAGTAACTGGTGAATTTCTTCAGACAATAAAGCAATTTGGACTTCGGCTGAACCAGTGTCTTTATCATGAAGTTTATATTTTTCAATAATTTTTGTTTTTTCTTCCGGTGTCAGCATAGATTTTAAAATTAAATTAATATTTAATATCTCGTGCCCCGTGAGGGATTCGAACCCCCGACCTTGAAGTTAAGAGCTTCCTGCTCTACCAACTGAGCTAACGGGGCGAAAAAATCTACCTTGATTAAAGTATATATGAAAAGATTTTTTCGCGGGTTCTATCCTTAATTTAATTATTTATGATGAACCCGGGGGGCGAAAGAAATTACCTTGATTAAAATTATATATGAATAATTTCTTTCGCGG
>JBNAUV010000015.1:0-4836 GCA_049700655.1 Minisyncoccales bacterium
CAACCCCCTAAAAAACTCTTCTCAAAACCCTTCTCAATTCCTTCCCCTACAAAAATTACGCGATCGCGTAATTTTTGTAGGGCATCATCTTGCTATTATTTCCCCTTATTCTTTATTTCCCCTATTATTTCCCCTATTATTTCCCCTATTTTTATGCCTCTTTTATTTCTTTTTTGCTCTTTTTATTAACTTCATTTCTTAAAGCTTTTAAGGCGCGGTGAAGCAAAACACGCGTATTTTCTTCAGTTCTGCCCAATAATTTGGCAGTTTCCTCAATTGATAAATCATCTAAATAGCGCCAAATAATCACATTTTGATATTCATCTTTTAAATTAGCCAAGCACGTTTTAATTAAATTTAAATCAGAATTAATAATCGCTTTTTCTTCTAAATTGGGTCTGGGATCAGCCAAAGAAACTAGTTCTGTTGAAATAAAATTTGTTCTTTCTTTTTCGCGATAATAATCAATAATTAAATTTTGAGCAATACGATATAAAAGGGCTGATGGGTTTTTAATATTGGGGTTGTCCTGATAAACTTCCCAACCCCTTAAAAATGTTTCAGAACATAAATCTTTGGCTATATCTTCTGAACTGACCTTCAAAAAAATAAAACGATATATTTTATTAATATATTCGTCGTAAATCTTACTAAATTCTTTTTTTCTATTCATTATTTTAGAGTAAGATAGGACATGTCCTACCTATAAATTAAATTTCCTACCTCAAATTATGTCCTACCTAATTAAATTTATTATTAAGAAGTTTTTAATTGATAAAAAGTATTATTCTTTTCACCAATTCTTTCTAAAATTCCTTTTTTAAACATTATTTCAAAATCTCTCCTTAATGTCCGCTTGCTAATTTCTGGAAAAATCTGTTTTATTTGCCAAACCTGCGCTTGGCCATTCTCTTTTATAAAAGCCAATATCTTTTTTTGTCTTTCAATAAAAGAAGAATTATTCCGGTTATGGCTCATTGGCATTAATTCAAGCTTCTCGCTTCTCACCATTAAACCTATTTTTTTACCCTCTTTTGCCTGATTTTTATCTTTTTCTAAAATTTCTCTTACTTTACCATATCTTTCTTTAATTGCCAAGATTTCACTTGATTTCACCCAATTCTGCGCCAAAGCCACTTCTAAAAACCCATCTAACACTTCTAACATCCTAGACAAATTTTTCGCGATCGCGTAATTTTTGCCCTGGTCAAATTCTAACCAATTAGCCAAAATATCATCAGCCGCTTCCCTCATTTTATAACGCAATGGCTCTTTTTTGGGAAAAAGTAAAGTCAGACGATATAGTTCACAAGTTAAATCAATTAAAAATTTTTTATCCATATTTTAGTCAAAACAAATTAAATAATAATATAGCAAAAAACAAAAAGAGAGTCAAAGCTCCCTTTTGATTTTTAAAATTTAATTCTTCAATTCTTAAGGGCCAACCGCATATAACCAACCATTTTGGGCTGGCAAATAAATAATGCCATTAGCCAAAGAAAGAGAACGTGGTGTATAACCAACCAATAAACGCCATCTTTCATTACCATTATTGGCATAACTCAAAAGATATTTAAAACCCACCACATAAACATTGCCTGTTTCATCCACAATGGCTGCTGAATTATAAGGATCCCAACGATTGCTTATTGCTTTTTCCCATTTTTGCTTGCCTTGCTCATCAAAAGCATACAACAAAGTATAAGCCAAACCAGGATATCCTAAACGAGAACCAACAGCGTAAATAGTCCCGTCCGGACTAATGGCGGCTGGCAGGCCGGGCGAATCAGTGTTAACATCATTGACTGACGACCAAAGAATTTCTCCTGCTGGACTAATGGCTCTAAATTTGCCGGCTGAAACATAAATTATACCAGTCGGAGAAATACTTGGCGTGCCAACTGATTGATTTTGGCCAAAAGTGATTTCCCATTTTTTATTACCCTCTTTATCAATGGCTAAAAGTTTATTTTTATAACCAAAATAAATATTGCCGGCTGTATCAATGCTTGGTGAAGAAAAATCTGGCGGATAAACTGCTGGCGGCGCTGCAGGATCGACTTCATAGAGACAACGCAAAAAACCATCTGCGCTTGCTTTAATCAGACAAAAAGACATCTGATCATTAGTTAAATAATAACTAGCCAGAAAAAATAAATCGCCATTTTCATCAAGAACCAAATGTGTGGAATAAATCCGCGCTAAGGACTGCCTCCAAGCCAAAGTGCCGTCAGCATTAACCGCATAAAGTTTATCATCAGCCAAAAAATAAATAACGCGTTTGTTGTCTATCACTGGTGGCAAGCCGGCTGGCGCTGAAAAAAACCATTTCAAACTGCCATCAGAATTAAAAGCATAAAGACCAAGTGAGTTGGTAAAATAAACTGTGCCATCGCGATCAATTATTGGAGCGTGATATTGAATAGAAGCAACTGCTTGATGCTGAAAACTCCACAATATTGAAGAAGTGGCTGGTCCTTCAGATAAGCCCTGGCTGGTGTGCGCTGGATTTTGCGAAAGCATGGGCCAAGGCGCCGGGTTTTGCGGCAAAGATGTTTGCCAAGAAACAACATTGGAAAGCGGGTAAGAGTTTTGGCTATCAAAAATTTTAATAGCAAAAGAATAAAAAGTTTGATAATTAAGGTCAGCCAATGTTACTTCTTGAATTGTTGAACTTTCAGCCACTGGTGGCGGATTTTTGATTGGCGTAGCGCTGGCCCAGTTATCTTCAGTAATTAAATTATTTTTTAAATAACGAATATCATAAGAAAGTTGATTTAATGGGAGATTCTCTGGATTAGAAGGCGCTGTCCAAGTTAAGATAATTTGATGATTTTCTTCCCGTACGCTTAAATTAGTGATTTGTAAAGGAGTTGCTGGCGGCGGGAGCGGCTCTTCCGGCGGCTCTTCTGCTGGCGGTTGTTCTGACGAATTTCCTTCAGCCGTCTGTTCTGACACTGGTCGGGCTGGCGGCGGCGGCGGCGGCGCGCCGCCGCCGCCAGCCAAGCGCGGCGAAATTAACTGATTGAAGTTTTCAGTTAAAGAATTTATTTGTAAGGCAAGGCTGGCTAATAAATTTTGTAAAGCATTCAAACTAATATTTGTGTTTGTTGTTTGCGCTCCAGCCACTCCTGCTTCAATAGTTTTAATACTCGGTCCAGCGCCTGTTTTTTCTTGGGGCAAAAAACCAACAGAAACAGTTTCCACACTTAACTCTCCTATGGTTGGTGTTTCCTTATTAGAAGAAAAAATATTTTTAACATCTTGATAAGCATTTTGGAAAAATTTACCCACCTTAATTACGCTGCCATATAAAGAAATAACTGGCAAATCAAAAAATGATGTTTTAGGCGGTTCTTCTATTAAACTCTGATCTTGCTTGGCTTTTTCCGCCTCTTGATGAAAAATCCGAACTAACTCTGCGCCGCCAAACACTGCTTTGGTAGAAAGCAATTGCCAATAAGCAGAGTGAATTAATGAATCGTCAACAGTATGTCTTTTAGTTTCTCTATTAAAAATCACTAATGGATATTCAGTATTTCCGTCAATGTTTTTTCCATAATAAATTGCTTTATCTAAAAAAATTTCTTCCCTTATTATAATAGGAAGTTTGTAAACTTTATCTAATATCGTATTCTCGCTAAAAAAATTCTCATTAGAATAACGAGCTAATTTATTAAAACAATCTTCTAAACTATTACAATCTGCGCCAGCTTGTTGGGCTGAAGAAAATTTAGTTAAATGAGAAAAATCAATGTTCTCGGCTGCCCATTTTTCATAGGGTTCGCCTGGATCTAATCCCAAAAGGTCAACATGCGTATCTTGCCGCGTGTGGGCTGGCACAGTCATATCTTGTAAAAGATGCAAAAGATGGCCCAAAGCAATATACGCCTCTTTTTTATTGCCCTGCGCGTATTCATAAATGGCTTTCTGCCAAGTTTGATTGCCTTCATAATACCGATATTTATTCTGTAATTCTTGATTTTGCGCCCAATTTAAAGCAGAAACTGCTTCTTGCGGCGAAAGAGCGATTTTGGAAAAAAGTAAAAGAACGCTGGAAGGCAAATTGCCCATTCTTTCTCCTTGCCAACCCAAACCAGTTGTTGGGTCATAAAAATGATTAATCCAACGGGGTGGTGTATCTTCTTTTTGCGCGCCTTCCATTAACCAAGCAATTTCTTGGTTGGTTAATTTGCCATTATAAAATTGATTATAAATTTCAGCCGATTTCTGTGTTAAAGCCGGATGAGTAGTTGTTGGGCTATAAGCCCAAATAAGAAACCAAAGCAAAAAACCGCCAAATAAAATCAAATAAATGATTAATAGGGTTTTCTGGCTCATTGATGGAATACAAGATTCTACTTAATAAAGTTTCCAAATACCGGCATGCTGGTTAAACCAAAAAATTAATGAAGCTTCATAAATACCAGCGGGAAAAATAATTTCTTTATTAATTAAAGGGTCATAAACTTTTTCCTCTTCAGAGAATTTTTCCCAATTGTACATTTTCATTTCTGGGTTCCAATATTCTTCTTCTTTCATCTCTTCCCATTTGGGCAAACTATTAACATAATCTTCAAATTTTCCTTGTTCTTTTAATTTCATCAATCTTTCTTTTTCTTGTTCCTGTTTTTCCCAATAATAATATCTCACTGCCAAATCAATATCGCCTTTTTTCAACGCATCTACATATAATTCATATGTCTCCTGCGGTGTTTTGCCGCCATAAGTATCTTGTTTTAAAAAATTCAAATAGTCCTGTTCAAATTGTTTAGCGGCCCGGCCAATCTGCCAACTGTAATAAGAAGTAGAGATTTGATAATAAAGATACGGCGT
>JBNAUV010000015.1:4936-14794 GCA_049700655.1 Minisyncoccales bacterium
GGTTCCTCTGGCGCTGGCTGAACATTAACAGTTGTTGTGGTTGAATTGGTCGCATTGCGGTCATTAGTAATTAAAAGAGTTACCAAAAACTGGCTACTGGTGGCAAAAGAATGAGTGATAGTGGCTAAATCAGCAGAAGTTGTGCTGTCGTCACCAAAATCCCAAAGATAAGAAATAATTTGGCCAGCCGAGCTGGTTGACAAAGAAGCGTCAAATAAAACTTCTTCGCCTACGATAGGATTTTGCGGCAAAAAAGTAAAAGAAGCAATTGGCGGCAATAAACTTGCATCAATATAAGCGCAACCTTGATCTTTAATCTCCTCTAATGTTGTCGTGCCAATTCCTGAAACATTAATTAAATCATCAAGTGAAAAGAATGGCCGGCCATCAATAATTTTTTGGGCCGTGCTTGGGCCTACTCCTGTTAATTTATCCAACTCACCAAGCGAAGCTGTATTGATCTCTACTGAATTAGGCGTGCATTCTTGATTTGACGAACCACTACCGCTACCGCCCCCGCTGCTGCGTCCGCCACTGCCAGAAGAATAAACTGGTTGAGACGCGCTTGGGCCAATATCGTTCTCCACATAGGCGCAACCTTGGTCAATAATTTTTTGTAAAGTAGTTTCGCCAATGCCGCTGACTTTGGTCAATTCATAAATTGAAGAAAAAGGACGCGCCGCAATAATCCGTTGAGCCAAAACAGGACCAATGCCGGTTAGTTTTTCTAATTCTGATAAGGAGGCAGTATTAAGATTAACGCTACAAATTTCTGTTTCTTCGGTTGACTCATCGCTCGTTGTCGCCTCTTCGGTTGAGGTGCCTAAAACAGCAACTTTTTTAAAACTATTAATGGTTTGACCAAGCGAATCAATTGCTTGACTTAAGTTCACCAATTCAGATTCATATTTTGATTCTAAATTAGCCAATCGCTCTTCGCTGTCCGCTAATGCCTCTTTTAATAATTCGTTCTCTTCTTGCAATCTGCTTAATTCTGATTCTATTTTTTCTAATGATGATTTTAATAATTGAATATCTTTGTTATTGAAAACTGAAGCGATGTTCGCTCCTAAAGCGCTAAAATTAACAAAACCGGCCCGGGCTAAACAAAAAATTCCTCCGGGCAGGAGGAAGAACAAAATAACAATTGAAATAAAAAATTTTTTATTTTTCTTATTGAGAAAACTTGCCTTCATATATTTATATAATTTTTAATTTTTAATATCTAATTATTATAATTTTATGATATCTGTTGAAATATTGAAGGCCGATCTTTGAAATTTTAATTCGTATAATTTTATTTTACACCACTTAAATACAAAAAACAAAAAAACAACTTTTAATTGTAAACTAACTTTTAAGATCTTGTCCTATACAAAAATTACGCGATCGCTGATTTTTTGTATAGGAAATTAAATACTATTAAAAAGAATGAAAAAGAAAAAAGGAGGGTGTTAAAGGTTGAGAAATTTTTTAATTTGAGAATTAGGAATGGCAATCAGGGCGCCGTTTGTGTCAAAACTATTAATTCCTAAAACCTCGCCCTTAATATTAAAAAGCGGACTGCCAGCCAAAGTTAAATCATCTCTAATATTGGTTTGAAGAAAATTCTCGTTAAAAGATTTAATAATACCTTCATTAGCCACCGGCGCGCAATTCTCTTTTTCGCAAACCATGCCTATCAATAACACTCTCTCACCTATTTTCAGGTTCTCTAAATCGGCAAATCCCAGAGTGGTTAAAGCGCTATCAGAGATTTTAACCAAAGCCAAGTTTTGATTCCAATCTCTTTTTAATATCTGAAAAGAAACTTTTTTGTTGTTAAGATAAAAACTAAAATCAGAACCGGGCGGCACTAATTCAGCCAAAGTAATCATTAAACCATCGGTGGTAACAATTAAACCAGAACCGCGGAGAATTTGACCATTTTTTGTCTTGGCGACTACGCCAACAACTGATTTTTTAACTTTTTCAATAGTTTCAGTTAAAGCGACATTTTCCTGAATATAGATTTCTTTCTCTTCGGTTAAATAAATGGGTTGTTGTTCTAAATTGTATTGATAAAAAAGCGACCGCTCAATAAAATAGGGCCAAAAAATCTGGTCGGCGAAAATTCCGCCCACCATACCAATAACAAAAACAACAATAATAAAAAAGATTCTTTTTAACATTTATTTGGCAATTACTTTTTCGCGCGAAGAACTTTTAACCGGAAAACGAGATTGCAAAAAAACAATTTCATTACCAGCAGAAGACAAATCAATCATTATTTTATCTTTTTCTTTAATCTCGCCTGAAACGATTTTTAGGGCCAAAGGATCCAAAACTAATTTTTGAATTACCCGCTTTAGTGGTCGCGCGCCCAAATTGCGGTCAAAACCGCGTTCGGCTAAAAATTCCTTGGCTTTTTCACTTATTTTAATCTCAACTCTCTTTTGTTTTAAACGTTCCATTATTCTGGCTAATTGTAAATCAACTATTTTTTTAATTTCTTTTTTACTTAAATAATTAAAAATAATAATTTCATCAATTCGGTTTAAAAATTCCGGACGGAAATTTTCTTTCAAAGCAGCCATAACTTTATCTCGCAAATTACCCCGACCGCCTTTCTCGCTTTCATTATCTAAAAAGCCCAAAGTCGACTCTCTGGCAATAATTTCAGAACCAATATTAGAAGTCATTATTAAAATGGCATTCTTGAAAGAAGCTACCCGGCCCTTGGCATCGGTTAAACGGCCATCTTCCAAAATTTGTAAAAGAATATTAAAAACATCAGGATGCGCTTTTTCAATTTCATCCAATAAAATAATGCTGTACGGTCTTCGCCTAATTTTATCAGTTAACTGACCACCCTCCTCATAACCAACATAACCAGGCGGCGAACCAATCATTTTAGAAACACTATGTTTTTCCATATACTCTGACATATCTAATCTGACCAAGGCATTTTCATCGTTAAAAAGAAATTCAGCCAACGCTTTGGCAGTTTCCGTTTTCCCGACACCGGTTGGCCCCAAAAAAATAAAAGAACCCAATGGCCGATTTTCTTCAGAGATACCGGCGCGCGCCCGACGAATAGCATTGGCAATGGCTGAAATGGCTTCTGATTGGCCAATAACCCGTTTGGTTAAAATGTTTTCCATTTTTTCTAATTTTTTCGCCTCGGTCTCCAAAAGACGAGTAACTGGAATGCCGGTCCAACGCGAAACCACTCTAGCCACATCTTCTTCAGAAACTTCTTCTTTTAAGATGGGACGCGATTTTTGCAGTTTAATTAATTTTCTTTCAGCCGCCTTTAATTCTTTTAGTCGCGCGGGAATTTTGTCATATTTCAACTCAGCCACTTTTTGCAAGTCAGCCATCGCTTGCGCCCTTTCTGTTTCAAAGCGCAAATTTTCAAGTTCTTTTTTAAGATTTTTAATTTTTACAATAATTTCCCTTTCGGTTTGCCATCTGCTCTCCAACTCCTTGGCTTTTTCTTTCAAGTCAGCCAACTGACGAGTGATAACTTTTTGTTGTTTTTCATTTTTTTTGGTAAATTGTCTTTCAATTTCCAATTTTTGAATTTCACTTTTTAATTGCTCCAATTCAATTGGTTCGGACTCAATTTCCAACCTTAAAGAGCTCATGGCTTCATCCATTAAATCAACCGCCTTGTCCGGTAAAAAACGATCGGTGATGTAACGCGCCGCTAACTCCACGGCTGCCACCAGGGCAGCATCTTTAATTTTAACGCCGTGGTGTAATTCGTATTTTTCTTTGATGCCGCGCAAAATCGCCGCTGTGTCCTCAATGGTTGGTTCTTGGACATAAATTGGCTGAAATCTTCTTTCCAAAGCCGGATCTTTCTCAATATATTTCTGATATTCTTTCAAAGTGGTGGCGCCAATGGCTTTTAATTCGCCGCGCGCCAAAGCGGGTTTCAATAAATTAGAGGCGTCAATCGCTCCTTCAGCGCCGCCCGCGCCCACTAAAGTGTGCAGTTCATCAATAAATAAAATATAACGGCCCGCGGCGCGATTAATCTCTTTTAACAAGGCCTTTACTCTGTCTTCAAATTCGCCGCGATATTTAGTGCCTGCCACCAAAGCACCCAAATCCAAAGCAATAATTTCTTTGTCTTTAAGCGATTCCGGCACTTTGCCCGAAACAATACGTTGCGCCAATCCTTCCACCACGGCTGTTTTCCCTACGCCCGCTTCGCCAATTAAAACTGGATTGTTTTTGGTGCGACGCGACAAAACCTGCATTAACCGCCTAATTTCATTTTCCCGACCAATTACTGGATCCAATTTGCCCGCCCGCGCCAGTTGAGTTAAATTTCTGGCATATTTTTCAATCACTTGATATTTTGATTCCGGTTCGGGATCAGTAATCCGTTGACCGCCGCGAATTTGCGCCAGAGTTTTTAAAACTGTTTCATAATCCAGACGGCCAAATTCCAAAGAAGCGGTTTTGCCCGGCGATTGAATAAAATTAACTTTATCTAAAATTTCTTTGGCTTTGCTTGGCGTGTCCAATAAAGCCAAAAACAAATGTTCCACTGAAATATATTCATCGCCCATTTTGGTCGCCTCTTGTCTGGCGCGCTCCAAAACACGCGCCATATCTTGCGTTAAATATAACTGACCAACCACCTGAGGAGTAATAATAACTGGAATTCTATCAATGGCTTGTTTTAGTTTTTTCTCCAAACCTTCAACATCAACCCCGATGCGTTGCAGTAAAGTCAAAACCACGCTGCCCTCCTGTGATAAGAGAGATAATAAAAGGTGTAAGGCGTCAATTTGTTGCTGGCCTCGCTCTTGGGCGATGTTTTGCGCCCGCAGAACCGCTTCTTGCGCTTTGTGAGTGAAATTTCCATTCATATATATTCTTTAGCACAGTTTTTTAAAAAAATAAAGGGGGGTATCGACACGATGTTCGCATGTCATCTACCCCCATCCTTTAACGCTCCTTGTGGGAGCGCAAAGGTCTAAAAAAGAACTAAAAAATCTGACCGCTTGGTCAGATTCATTGATTTGTTATTTTATTTATTTTTTAACTTTTAATGAATCTAACCAAGCGCCGTGGCTGAACGACAACCAATAAAACTAAAACAAGGATATTGATTAGATTCATTGTTTTGGCCATATTTTAATAAAGACGGAAATAAACCCTTTTTTATTACACCCTCCTATACAAAAATTACGCGATCGCGTAATTTTTGTAGGGCAGTGTTATTTATACTTTTATTTATTATTTTCTTATACTTTGGCTCATTGCACTCTCTCAAATTTACTCATTGCGCTCCCCTAACACCACTTCCACATTTTTTTCTTGGCCATCTCTTAAAATTTTTAAAATCACTTTATCGCCCGGATTATATTTGGCAATAATCTTTGCCAAAGAATTACTAAGCGTAATTTTTTCGTTATTGAATTCTAAAATAATATCGTTTTCTTTTAAACCGGCTTTATCGGCTGCCGAATTGGGTACAATAGCTGGCTCATTTTGATCGCCCTTAACAATCCAAGCGCCATAATTTACCGACAAATTATTTTCTTTTTGAATCTTATCATCAATCAAAGAATATCTTACGCCTAAAAAAGGATAAACAATTTTGCCTAAGGTTTTAACTTGTTCAATGCTTTTTTTGGCTTGATTGATTGGTATGGCAAAACCAATATTCTGGGCTTGTAAAACCATAGCGCTATTAATGCCAATTACTTCGCCCTTCAAATTTAAAAGCGGTCCGCCGGAATTGCCTTGATTAATTGCCGCATCGGTTTGAATAATGTCTTCTAAAACTTCTGAACCTATGCCACCGCCTGAAGCAGTAATAGTCCGGCTTAAACCAGAAATCACTCCTACCGAAACAGTGTTTCTAAATTCGCCTAAAGCATTGCCAATAGCAATAACTGTTTGGCCAATTTGTACAGTATCAGAATCACCCAATTTAACCACCGGAAACACTTGAGATGGCGCTTGATCAATTTTAATTAAAGCAATGTCTTTTAATGGATCGCGGGCTAACACTTTAGCTGGGTATTTTTGCCCATCATTGGTTAGCACCGTGTAATCCGCCTTTTCGTCAGACACCACATGTTTATTGGTTAAAATTAAACCATCTTCAGAAATAATAAAACCAGTGCCACCGCCTACCTCCCGTTTCTCTGTTCCTTTTTGTTGGTACTGGGGAATTTCAAATTCAAATGGTTCGCCAAAAAATTGCTCAAATTCCTTAAAAGGATTATAAAAATACTGCTCAATAATGGGCACATCCTTGGTAATGACAATGCTGACCACGGCTGGCGCCGCCTCTTTGACTACCTTGATAATTGCTTCTTCTTGCGTGGTTTGGGGTTGATATGAAGCGGTTTGCCTGAATGATTTATCAATCTCTAATTTATTAAGAAGTTCAGAAAAATTTTCCTGAATGGTCAAATTACTGGCCAAAAACCCAGCGCCAAAGCCAAACAAAGAAGAAAGAAAAATTACCAAAACCAAAAGCCAGAAAGTTTTATTTTTAAAACAGTTGAGTTTCATAATTTTTTTTATTTTATATTTTAATCGTTTTTCTTTTTTTGACAAGTCCTGATAACTACTAAATTCATATTTAAAAATAGGTTTTTTAATTGGGCCAAAAAAAGCCAGATAAAGACCGGCTAAAAGATAATGGAGATAGGTTTTAAATCGGCCATCCTGTTCCAAACGACGGGCTGAAGTTAAAATTGGTTTGGTTTTAATAAAACCAAATCGGCCCATTTTAGCCGCCTGTTTGGCAAACCAATGGTCTTCAGCCATTTTAATTTCTTCGTCAAAACCGCCCACTTTTTCAAAAATTTCTTTTTTTACCAAAACAGAATTAGTTGCCCAGCCGGTCCAATGCT
Organism: Minisyncoccales bacterium; assembly: GCA_049700655.1. Taxonomy (GTDB): domain Bacteria; phylum Patescibacteriota; class Minisyncoccia; order Minisyncoccales; family RBG-13-42-11; genus JBNAUV01. The sequence goes on from JBNAUV010000015.1 coordinate 11,809, forward strand.
GCGTTAAACTAACCCAAAAATTATACAAACCATAAGCGATTCTATCAAAAAAATTGCCCTGCGGATAAATAGGAAACGACGCCACAGCTAAATTTCTTTTTTGAAATCCGGTTAAAAGATTTTCCAAAAAATCATCGGGCCAATAAAAATTATCCGCGTCAGTAAATAATAAAATCTCGCCTTGCGCGGCCCGGCCGCCGGCATTGCGACTGGCCGCCACCGACGACCCTCCTTGAACAATTCGGCAACCAAAAGATTGGGCTATTTCAATCGTCCTATCGGTTGACCCGCCATCAGCCACAATAATTTCATAATCTTTAAAAGTCTGTTTTTTAATCTGTTGCAATAAAATTGGCAAAAATTCTTCTTCGTTTAAAGTGGGAATGATGATGGATAACATATAAAATTGACCTAATTGACCTAATTGACTTGGGAGAGCGGGTCTCCCAATAACTATAATTGACCTAATTGACCCTAAAGAAATAATGTTTTAGCTTCTTGCCAAAATTCGGGCTGTGATTTTTCTTCTTTTAACCAATACCACCATTCAGCGCCCCATAAATAAAAAGTGTCTAAACCGCTGCTTTTGGCATACTCTAAATAATTTTTAAATTTCTCTAAATCCATTAAAGACAATTGCTCGTTTAAGGGTAAATCATATAAAAGCACCTTGCCCCACGGTTCAGCTTGCAACTCCACGCAAATTACTTTTTTGCCCAAAATTTTTTCAACCAACTTTGCTTTCCGATAATAATAAACCGAAGGGAAAGGATAACGAACCGAAGTATTTAACTCTTTAAACCAGGCCTGGCGATACATTGTCACGCCCACTATATCGCCCAAGCCAGCCACGCGCCACCAAAAAGAAAACTCGCCGCTATCTGTGACAACAACTGGATGAAAAGGATCTAATTTTTTAACCAAAGCAATTTCCTTTTTAAAAAAATCCTTATCAGTCCAGGGACAAAGGCCAAAAGGAAAAAAAATTTCGTTTTCTACTTGCCAAGCCCAAATAGCTGAAGAGTCGCGATAACGCAAAACAATTTTTTCCAGCATTTCTAAAATTTCTTTTTGCTGCTCTTCTTTGCTTGAATTCTTTGCCCAGCCCGGCAAATGGCATTCAGGCCAACGCGGCGTCTTCATGCCAATCACCAGCAAAACTTTTGCCTCTTTTTGTTGGGCAGCCTGAATTTGCCAATCTAAATCAGCGAACTCATATTGATCTTTTCTTGGCTCAATCAAATCCCAAGCCACAGCAATTTTTAAATGACGCGCTTTCAAATCATCTAAAATAGCCCAGTAGGTTTCCTGCCAATCCAGGCCCAAGTTAGCGGCATGTTTTTGCGAAAAATTCACGCCCCAAACAATTTCTTCAGCCGGCTTGGCTGAACCAAGAAAAAAATAGAATAAAAATAATAAAACTAAAATTGCTAAAATTAAAAAAAATCGCTGAAAAATCCTCTTGATCATATTTTTTATATTATAACTGACTTTTTTATTTTTGGTTAGAGCCGGCTATTTTGGGCAACCCCTTAATTAAAGAAATAATAAAGCCAAGCCCAAGCCAATGAGTAAAATAGCGATGATTTTTTGAATTAAAATTACTAGGGAAATTTCTTCTTTTAGCCCGGTTTTTATCCAAAAAGAAAAAAATAAAGAAAGAAAAAGCGAGAAAATAAATAAAAAAACATATTGCAAACCGCTAATAGCGTAAACAAAAGGCACATAAATCAACGGCGCTAAAAAGGTAGCCCAATTTTGCAAAATATTAGCGCCGGCGCCGGCTGTTTGATTAAGCAAAAAAAGGGAGGGGTAAAAAATTTTCTTCTTTTGGGATAAAATTTTATTTTTAAAAATTTCGGTCTTAATTTCAGGAAAAATCAGAAAAAAAAGCAAAGCAGTTAAAAAACCGCCCAAACAGCGCCAGATAAAACCAAACCAAAAGGGTTGTTCTAAATAAACATATTTAATCAAAACAAAAGACAAAGCCAGAAAAAAAGCGGCTAAAGCGGAAAATTTTAAACTTTTTAAAGTGACCAATTTTTTCCTCTCTAAAGTAATCAAAATACTGCCAGTAATTAAAATAACTAAAGCTAATAAAGATTGCCCGGATAAACTTTCTTGGCCGCGTGAAAAAAGAAAAATTAACAAAAAAGAAAAAACTGGTATGAAAGCGCCCATGGCTGGGATAACACGGGAAGCTTCAAATAATTGTAAGGCCCGATAATACCAAAAAAGCGCGTAAATAAAAAAGAAGCCGGAAAGTAAACTTAAAAACATTAACCAAGGCGACAAAATAACAAAACCTGTCCAAGGAACAAGCGCTAAAACTAATAAACCCAAAACTCCCACATAAAAAGCATAAACTTTGGGGTTGGGAATGGCAGTGGCTAAAAGATATTTATCAACCAAACTGACTATAGCCAAAAGAAAATAAGCCAAAATAGCGGCTAATAACCAGAGCATATTTTTGGGATTCAAAAGCGGCTTAGATTAACTGGCTATAACAAGTTATTTGCCCAAAAGATTTCTAATTTTGGCATTGGTGTTTGGGCCAACAATACCTGTTCCCTTACTAAGCCCTAAGGGAGCTAAAATCTCTTGAGCGTATTTTTCCTGAAAGCGAATCACGGCTGCCTGTGTCAACTGGCCAAAATAACCAGTCACCAATCCCTCAGGATAAATAGCTGTTCCTTGGTTTTTGAGAAAGATTTGTAAACATCTAACATCATTATTGCGGTCGCCATATTTCAGTAAGGCAGTAAATTGGCAATCAGTTGGCATTTCAGCAACCAGAGCGCCGCCTAATGATTCGGCTAATCTATCTTTTAGATAATTAATCAAAGACAAGAGACGATTAATTTCTGCTTGGAGTTGGTCTAAATTCAAACTAATGCTGACTGGGCCGCCACCACTGGGTACAAATTGCGATGGCGGTGGTGGTGGTTCTTGGTAAGCCATCACTTCAAAGATCTTAGTGGAATAG
>JBNAUV010000016.1:0-3843 GCA_049700655.1 Minisyncoccales bacterium
TGAGGCAAGGCGTCCGAGCGATTAAATGTTACCAAATTGGTTGGCAATTATAATTTAAGAAATTTATTCCAATTTTTATTAGAAAATTATATAATAAAAAAATAAAATTATGTTGGTTTTTGAATTTCAATTTAATCCACCTAAGCCCAAAAAAATATTAACCGGCCAAGAAGATTTTATTTTTCGCAGTTTCTCTTTTCAACCCAATCAGAGTTATGAAAAAAAATTAGGTTATTTATATATAGTAGGGCTCTTAAAAAACACCTTGCCAAAAAATAACAGGTTTTTGGATATTCTGGCGCAAAAAATAAAAAATGAATATTATCAAACCATTACCGCTTCGCCAGAAAAATCATTACAACAAGCTATCAAAACAGCCAATGAACATCTGGCAAGAATTGCCAAAGAAGGCGATGTGAGCTGGTTGGGCAATTTAGGCTTGGCTGTTATTTCTCTTATTCCCCAAGAAGATAATGGTGGCGCAAAAATAAACTTCACTAAAGTAGGCGAAATAAAATTTCTCTTAATAAAAGAGGGGCAAATAATTGATATTGACCAACAATTAAAATTTCAAGAAATTGAACCCTATCCATTAAAAATTTTCGGAAGTTTTGCTACTGGCCAATTAACTGAAAATGATATTATTTTTACTGCCAATCAAACAATCTATGAGGCATTATTAACCGAAAACTTAATTAATGAAATGGCTAATAAATCTTTTTATTTTTTAAACAGCCAAGAAACAAAGAAAAATACTTTTGGCCGCTGGCTAACTGAATTTTTTAGTTCTTTTAAAGATCGGTTTAATAACTTAAGAGGTATTTGTCTTTTGATTGCTTTAATTAATAAAAAAGAACGAAGCCAAAAAAAGGAAATTTTCATAAAAGATTCCTGGTTAAAACATTTGGTTAAAAATATCTGGGGTTTTAGATTAAACCGCAAAAAACCATCTTTGGGTTTAAAAACTAAATCTAAAAAAATAAAGCGGATTAAGTGGTTGCCGCAGTTAAAATTATTTTCTTATATTGAATTAAACTTGTCTAAAATAAAAAACTTAATTAACCAATATTTATCTTTATTAGTAAAATCAAAAAAGAAAATTATCGTCACTTTCTTTTTATTAATTTTCTTATTGGCTGGTTATTTTTATTTTCAAAAAAAAGAAGAACAAAAAATACAAACTTATCAAAATAAGATAGCCCAAATTCAAAAAGATATTAATCTAGCTGAATCATATTTTGTCTTGATTGATTACAATCCAACGGCTAAAAAAGATGCTAAACAATTATATGAAAAAATCTGGAATGAAATTTCCCTATTGCTTAAAACTTCGCCTAATTCTCCAATCACCCAACAACTTGAAAACTTAAAAAACGCAATTAAACCAAATCTTTATCAATTAAATAATTTGGTTGAGATTAATGATCCATTGCTGGTTTTTGAATTTAAAGCAAAAGAGTTTGTCCCGGAAAGAATGCTGGCTTTGAAAAACGAATTTTATTTCTTTAATCCTTACAATGAAGGCATCTTTGTTTTAACAGAAGATCATGGAGAAATTCTCAAAACAAACCAAAAAATCAATCTAGCCGCTTCGCTCACAGATCTGCCTCTTTTTTTCACTCCGCCCAATCAGTTAATGATTTTGCATAACAACCAACTTAGCGAGCCAATTTTTCTAGAACAGCCACCCTTTACCGAAGCCAATTTTAGCCAATTTGTCTCATATAATTCTCAACTATATTTTTTAGACACAAAACATAATTCAATTATTAAATATCCTTTGATTGCTGAATTAAAATGGGGCAAGCCAGAAATTTGGTTAGAAACCAAAGATAAACCAGATTCAAACTATCAATCAATGGCCATTGATGGCTCGGTCTGGCTTTTGACTACCTCGAATCATATCGAAAAATACTACACTGGCCAATATCAAAAAACTATTAATTTAGAGATTTTTCCTCCTGTAAAAAATCTTTCCAAAATCTTGACTAATCCAGATCTTCCTTATCTTTATTTTTTAGAACCAGTGCAAAAAAGAATTATTATTGCTGATAAAACTGGCCAAATTATCAAACAATACCAAAGCGAAAAATTCGATAATTTACTTGATTTGAGCGTCACAAATAATGGCAAAACAATTTGGCTGCTTAATGGTTTAAGGTTTTATCGTCTTGACATTTAAATAAAACCATAATAAAATATTTTAAAATCGAATAAAAATTATGAGCGAGAAAATAAAACCAAATTTAGAATCTGAAGAGGGCTTTGGTTGCCCAGAATGTGGAATGAAACCACCATATCATCACCCTACCTGTAGCCGTACTAAAAAAGAACTAACTGAAAAAAGAACTGAAGAAGAAAAAATTTCATTGAGAACTCCAGAACAAAAAGAAGCTTTAATGCCAGCAGAAGAATTAACTGCAGAAGAACCGCTTGCTGAAGTAATAGACCTTAAGGAATATTTAAAAAAACGGGGGGCGGCTCAAAAAGTAGAAAAAATCAAAAGAGAAGAAAAAACAGAAAAAAAACGGATATTAGATGAAATTCAAAATCTGGCTATTCAAAGAGAAGTTTTACAATTAGCAGGAAACGTAACAGAAGGTATTTCTTACCTCTTTTCGAGAATTCAATCAAGAGATTTAGAAAAAATAAAAAATGAGTTACAAAAACCCTATTATCAAAACCTAATTAAAGAAATAAGCAAGCTTTCTGTAATTTCTGAACCATATCTACGGGAACAAAGTATAAAAGCACTTTGGCAAGAAATTAACAATCATTTCAGTAAACAAAAACGTTTGAATGGATTACGAGATCCTAATTTAATTCAAGAATTTATTGATAAGGTTAAATCAGCTATTCAAGAAGAAATTAAAAATTATTAATAAAAAATGTTATTTTAACTCTACTTTAGCGCCTGCCGACTCAAACTTTTTCTTTAATTCTTCAGCCTCTTCTTTTTTAACATTCTCTTTTATCATCTGTGGTCCATTGACCACCGCATCAACCAAATCCTTTGCTTCTTTTAGGCCTTTTTGGGTAACATCTCTCACCACTTTAATCACTTCAATCTTTTTATCGCCAACTGCTGTTAAAACGATATTAAATGAAGTTTTCTCTTCGGCCATCGGAACAGCTGCTCCAGCCGGCGCGGCCGCCATTGGCGCCATGGCTACGGTTGGCGTCGCTGAAACGCCAAATTTCTTTTCTAAAATCTTAACCAATTCAGCTAAATCCACCACTGACATCTCTTCTATTTTTTTAACAATATCTTGAAACTTTTGCGGTATTTCAATTTTTTCTTTATTTTCTTTTGTCATAATATTTTGAATAAAAATAAATTTTAATTTATATTTTAGCTTTTGCTAAAATATGTAACAGACCTTTAATATTACCCTGTAAAGTATTGACCAACCGATTAAATGGTGCAGCCAAACTGCCAACCAACTTGTTTAATAATTCATCTCGTGTTGGTAATTGCGCCAAAAAGATAATTTCTTCTTTATTTTTGATTTCTCCTTCAAAAAAACCAGTTAAAATTTTTAAATTAGGATTTTCTTGAGAAAATTGATAACAAATTTTTATTGGAGCAAGTTCGTCTTTATAACCAAAAACCACAGCTATTTCTCCTTGAAGATTTTTAACATCTAAGTTAATACCGGCCTTCTTTAAAACCAACTCCAATAATGTTTTTTTCACTACTTTTATGGCTGCTTCCGCTGCCTTCATTTTTTTTCTCAAAGTTGATAAATCTTTCACGGATAAACCAGTAAAATCAAAAAAGACCATTGATTTTTGTTTCTTAACCTTCTCGGTTAAATCTTTGATAATTTCCTGTTTTTTTTG
>JBNAUV010000016.1:3943-13866 GCA_049700655.1 Minisyncoccales bacterium
TTGACATGATTTGGCCTGATCAATAATAAATACTTTATTCATTTTTTCACCTATCAAATCAGTAGCCAAACCAGCCAAACCAACTGCATTGATCTTTGTCCCGACTGAAGTATAACATTCTGGGAAGCTTACTTTTTGCTCTTCTTGCTCTTCGGGTGGCAGATAACCGGGGAGTTGGCTGGCATCAGTTGTCCAATTTTGGCAAGTCACGGTAAAACTATATTTCTTGGGATTATTTTCTGAACCAAGAATATCGCTAATAAATAAACACTCTTTTTTACTCTCAGCAGTAACCCGACCCAGCCAGACATTTTGTAATTTTCTTAAAAACTCTGGATCAAACGCTTTTTCATTTAAAAGCAGCGGGTTGGTTAATTTTTTAAAAAAATCGTCAAAATTTTTACCTAAAAGACGAAAGCAGGTCTTATTTAAAGGCAAAACTCCTTGCGGCATGGCATCAACAAAAATTCCTTCATGACTTATCCGATCAACGGCCAAAACACTATCGTTTCCCAAAAAAGCAACCCATTTTCCTCCTAAATTAAGTTTTTCTGCTTCAGCTTGGCACTTAGCATCTGCTCCATCTAAATTGTCTAAATTGCCATTAAAAGAAGAAGGAGTAATAAAAACTTTTCGCAAATTAGGATAATCGCTAGGCACAAATGGCCATTCAGCGGCAATAGAAAATTCATCACAAGAAGCAAACTCTGGACCAACAATAGTAAATAAACCAGAATAAGCCACTTTCCCGCCCTCTTGCCAAGGATATTCTAAAATAGCAATTTTATAATCTTGCCCAGTTTTCTCCCAAACAAAAACCGGCCATTCATACTTACCTTCTCTGGCTGGGATATCTTTGGCCAGCCATTTTGTTTCTGGATTGGTTTCTCCTTTGATTAATAAAATCCCAATGTTTGTAATATTAGGTGTGGCTTGCCATTTGATCTCATAGGTCTCACCCGCTCTCAATTCTGCTCCTTCTGTTGGTTGAATAATTTCTAATCTTTTTTCTTTGGTTAAAGTAAATATTAAAAAAATAACTACACCCAAAAAAATTAAAGAAAAAATGACCCAAAAAATAATTCTCTTATAATCAATTTGCATAAATAAAATTTTATTTTAAAACTTCCTTAATGGCTTCGGCAAAACTCTTGGCAGCTGCTGGACCATTGGCCGTTATCAATTTGCCATCAACAACTACTGCTTCATTTTGATAAAGCAAACCGTTTTGTTCTAAAACTTTAATTGGTTCTTTAATTAAAGCGCTAGACCAAACCGTGGCTTTTTTGCCAGTCAAGGCTCCGCTTTTAGCAATAATACTAGGCGCAATACAAATGGCTGCCAAAACCTTATTATTTCTAACTATTTCTTTAATTATCTCATAACTTGTTTGATTATCAAGATAGTTTAAAGCGCCTGGTCCTCCCACAAAAACAAAAGCGTCAAAATCAGCCACGTTTAAATCATTAAGTAAAAGATCAACATTAACTGTTCCACCATCTGCTCCTTTCGCTTCACCAAGTTGCGTGCTCACTGTTTTAATTTCAGCGCCCGCTTTTTCTAAAATTTCTTTAGGCACAAAATATTCTTCATCGCGAAAATCGCGCCAGGCAATAATGAAGGCAATTTTTTTATTTTGCAACAATTGTTCGGGCATATTTGTTTCTTGATGAAAGTTTTTAGGTTTTAAGAAAAAATAATAACTGAAAACTGCTGCTAAGATTAGTATAACAATAACTAAAATTAAAAACAATTTTTTCATTTAATTAATTTTTATAATATTTCGCTTTGGCCAAATTATGCTCCTCTAAAGTCCGGCTAAAAATTGTTTGACCATCTGAGGTAGTTAAATAATACCAATAATCACTTTCTTCCGGATAAATAGCCGCTAAAATACTTTCTAACCCTGGATTAGCAATTGGGCCGGGCGGCAAACCGCGATATTTGTAAGTATTATAAGGCGAATCAATCCCTCGATTCAAAGCAATTTCCTTTCTCATTTCGTCAAATTGCCAATTTTTAATACCTAAAAGATAAGCAATGGTGGCATCTACTTGTAAAGGCATTTTATTTTCTAACCGCTTCCATAAAATTCCAGCAACTAATTTTTTTTCTGTTAAAATTTTGGCTTCTTTTTCAATCAAAGAGGCCAGAGTAATTATTTCATAAATTGATTTATTCTGCCTTTTAATTTCTTCTCGCAATTCTGGGCCTAATTTTTTATTAAAATTACTCAATATCTTTCTGATAATATCTTCGGGTGAAGCCCCAATAATAATTTCATAAGTGTCGGGAAACAAAAAACCCTCCAAATTAGCTTGAGCGGGCGCATCTTTTAAAAAGCTAAATTCTTCTTGGAAATCAGCTATTTTAAAGTTTTGAATTTGAAAATCTGAATCTTGTATTTTTAATTTTGAACTTAATTCATTTTCAACATCTAATATATTCCAACCCTCAATAATAACAATTTTCTCTTTAATTATTTCGCCTTTAAAAAATTTATCAACCATCTGTGGAATGTTCATGGCCGGCGATAAACGATAATTACCGGCTTTAAGATTAGCCGCCACGCCCTTAAACAAAGCATAAACTCTAAACATCAAAGCATCCCTAATTAATTTTTCTCGTTCTAAATTTAAAGCAATTTCTTTGGCGCCCTCTCCTTTTTTAATCTGAAAAATTATTTCTTCTTTGGCTAAAGGATCAAGAGGTAGATAAATCAATCGAAAATAAACTGCAATAATCAAAATGACTAAAGCAATAAAAATGGTTAAGAATAAAATTTTATTTTTTCTCATATCAATTTTTTATTTCTCAATTAAAGGAACAAAAACAAAACCAGGATATTCTTCTTTTCTAATACTATTCTCCGCCTCTTTGATAAAGCGCCAAATTGAATTGCCAATAGGCACAACAATCCGGCCGTTAATTTTTAACTGTTCCAACCAAGCGGGTGGCAATTTTTTGGCGCTAGCCGAGGCCAAAATTTTATCAAATGGCGCCTCTTTTTTATATCCCTGAGACCCATCCAAACAAAAACATTCAACAATCCCCTTTTTAATAAAATTATATTTAGCAATATTCTTCTCGCCAAACTCTTTTAACTCTGGAATTAATTCAATAGAAATAACTTTGCCTTTTCTTTTAGATAACCCACCACCGCTAACAATCTCTGCCAAAAGAGCGCTTGTCCAGCCAGACCCAAAACCAACATCTAAAATTTTATCCCCTTCTTCTGGTTGTAATAATTCTAACATAAAAGCCACTACTAAAGGTTGAGAAATTGTCTGGCCAAACCCAATAGGCAGGGCCTCATCTAACTCAGCCAGGTCTTTAATTTTATCAGGCAAAAAATCAACTCGTTTTATTTTTTTAAACGCCTCAATAATTCGCGGCGTTTTTAAATATCCTTCTTTAATTAAATTGTCAATTAAAGCCATGTTTATTTGGAAAATTTTAATTGATATTTAATTAACCAACGTCGCCAAAAAGGAACTCGGTCAATAAATAAAATACCGTTTAAGTGATCAATTTCGTGTTGAAAAATTCTAGCCTCCCATCCTTGCGCTTTTGTTTTCTTTTTTTCTCCTTTTAAATTTAAAAATTCTAATTCTATTTCGCATGGTCTTTTTATTTTTAAAAATAATTTGGGAAAACTTAAACAACCCTCCTCTCTTACTTCCATTTTTTGACTGCATTTAAGAATAATTGGATTAATCATTGCTTGCAGGCCCTTGCTCGTTTGAGCAACAATTATTCTTTTTAAAATACCAACCTGCGGCGCGGCTAAACCCACTCCCTGATTTTGGACCATTATTCTTTTCATTTGCTGGCTTAAATCTTTAATCTCCACAGTAACCTCCTTAACCTCTGCGCTTTTTTTCCTTAAAAGAGGGTCAGGATATTTAATAATTTTTAAATTTTCATTATTCATAACGTCTTAATGCCTCTACTGGTCTTAGTTTAGCCGCTCTTCTAGCGGGAAAAAGACCGGCCAAACAACCGACTAAAAAAGAAAAGGTTAAACCAAAAATAATGAGCCCTGGCCCAACAGAAAAACTAAAATAAAATAAAGGGTGAATCTGTCCATAAACAACAATCAACCAATTAAAAATAATCCCTAAAATTGTGCCGCCCAAACCGCCGGCCAAACCAATAATCCCGGCTTCAATTAGAAAAATAAGAAGCACAGTTGAATTTTTTGCGCCCACTGCTTTCATAATGCCAATTTCTCTGGTTCTTTCTCGAACCGAAGTAAACATTGTATTGGTAATACCAATACCACCAACCACAATGGCAATTGAAGCAAAAATAAAAACCGCAAACTGAATTATTGCTAAAATACTACTGGTAAGTTCTTGCATCGTATCTGAAGTAATTACACTAAAATCAGCTTCGTCAGTGCCGATTCTTCTTTTTCTTGTTTCTTGAAGATTGTTTTTTAAATCCTCTGCCACTTTACTTAACAATTGACCATCTTGAATTTTGACCATAGCCATTTGAGCTGTGCCTTTTTGCTCACCAGTTATTTCTTGAAATAAAGAAAGATCTAAATAGACAGCCGAGTCGTCAGTTTTGCTCCCTAAAGAATTGAGGGTGCCAACTATAATAAATTTTCTTCCTTTAATTGTTGCCTCACTGTTTATTTCTACTTTCTCTTTAAAAATGGCTTTAGCCACTTGGTAACCAACAACAATTTCGCGACGACCAGATATGGGCCACCGGCCCTCAGCCAAACTCCAACCTCGAAATTTGGCTAAAATTTCCACCCCTTCATCCCAGGGCTGACCAATCATAAAAACTGTTTTACTCTCGCCCTTATATCTCATAGGTAGAGCAGAATAAGACATAAGTAAAACTGTTTCCACTCCTGAAGTTCTTTTAATTGCGTCTATATCTACTCTTTCCAATCTAGCTCCGCTCACATACATTGCCATAATACTGGTAATATCAGAAAAACCGCCGGGCATAACAAAGATTATTTCACTGCCCAAGGCTCTTAATTGTTGATTAATAGTTGTCTTAATCCCTTCAGAAACTGAAAGAAGAGCGATAATTAAAAATACGCCAATTACAATACCTAAAATTGTTAACCAACTTCTCAGAGAACGGCTTCTAAGGTTACGCCAGGCCAGTTGAAAATATTCTTTTATTGTTTCCATAAAACTTTGGCTGCTTGTTGATGATTGACTACAACTTGCCCATCTTTGATATTAATAATTTGTTCACTATATTGGGCAATGTTGGGATCGTGAGTTACCACTACAATGGTTTTGCCTTGTTTTTGATGAAAATTAGTCAAAATTTCCATTATTTTTTGACCAGTTATTGAATCAAGATTGCCGGTTGGCTCATCGGCAATAACCAGCTCTGGATCATTAGCAAAAGCCCGCGCAATTGCCACCCGCTGTCTCTCGCCACCTGATAATTCAGTTGGTTGATGATTAATTCTATCGCCCAAACCAACAGCTATTAAAAGCTTTTTAGCCAGCTCTTTTCTCTCTTTTAATGGTCTGCCCTGAAAAACCATTGGCAGCATTACATTCTCCAAAACAGTTAAATTAGACAAAAGATTAAATTCTTGAAAAATAAATCCAATGGTCTTTCCTCTTAATAAGGCCAATTCATTTTCTGATAACAAAGAAATGTTTTTACCTTTTAAATAAACTTGGCCGCGTGTGGGAAAATCCAAAACGCCGATGATATTTAAAAGCGTTGATTTACCCGAGCCCGATGGCCCCATAATAGAAACAAAACGGCCGGGAAAAATTTCCAAACTGACACCACGCAATGCCATCAATTCCACTTTATCCAATTGATAAATTTTATAGATATTTTCTAATTTAATAATTGGCTCAGACATTTTCAAATTTCTCATTATCTCTTATGGCTTAATTACTTTTTCTCCCTCGGTTAGTCCGCTAATTACCTCAACCATATCATCAACCCCTTGAACGCCAATTATAACCTCTTTCTCTTCAAAAGAGCCGTTTTTCAGAACTTTAACTATGTTTTTGTTTTCTTTTTTCTGTATAACGTTTTTAGGAATAACTAAAACATCTTTTTTAAAATTTGTTTGAATGGCAACATCTGCTGTCATGCCGCTTTTAATTCCTTCTGGAAACTCCTCGAAACCAATAATCACTTCGTAATAAACCACATCTTGAATTATTTTTTCAGCCGGATTAATGGAAATAACTTTACCCTTAAATATTTTATTGGGAAATGAAATTAAAGAAATCTCTACTGGATTGCCAACTTTAACTTTAACTATATTCTCTTCATAAATATCAACTTTAACTTCATAAGGAACTTTTGGCAAAATTACTATAACCGGACTCCCGATAAGCGGCTGGACGAATTCGCCTACTTTTTTATTAATTTCAACCACAGTGCCTTTAATTGGGCTAACCAAAACGGCTTCCTTAATTTGATTCTCATAAAGAGCAATTTGCGCTTCAGCTTGTTTTATTTGAATTTGATATAAATCAATATTGGTCTGACAGGTTTTAAGGTTTGTTTTGGCAGTAGCAATGGTTTGTTGGAGATTAATAACTTGATTAAGCGCACCGTTAATATTTGTTTTATATGTCTCTAAAAGATTTTGGTCGCTGGTTGATACATTAAAACGATAAAAAGAAGAATCATTAATAATTTTTCGCATTGTTTCCAAAGAATTAAAGGTAATTTCTAAACAATTTTTCATTGTTGCCAGAGCGTTCTCAATTTGCGGATAATCGGTTGGATTTTGTTTTATTTGATTTAAAAGGGCTTGGGCTGTTATTTCTTGATTTTTAATTTGATTTTTTAATTCAATTATTCTGCGCGCATCGTCATCCTGGGTAGCAATATAAGTATCAACAAAAGTTTTAACAAAATTTGAAGTATTATAAATTTGCGGATAAGCCGCGTCTAAAATTGTTAGGGCTGAATTATAGCTTGTTTCCAATTCTTCTTGAGCCGCCACTAAAGTGATTTGATTGTGTTGGGCTAAATTTAATTGGGCAGATTCTAAAGACAACCTTGCTTGCTGAAGTTGAATTTCTAATTCAGTCGTATCTAATTTAATTAATGGCTGGCCAATTTCAACCTCTTCTCCTACTTGGACATAAACTTCTTGAATCTGGCCACTATTTTTAAAACTAAGATTTATTTTTTCGCCGCTTCTAACTTGGCCGCTTTCAAACACTTTTTCAACAATATCACCTCTTTTCACTTCAACCAAAGAAATTTGGTTGTTTTTATTCTTTAAGAAAATAAAACAAACGCTAATAATTATTAAAAGAATAAGGCTGCTGATTAAAATTATTTTCTTTTTCATCTTCATAAATATAAATTAGATTAGCGGGGGTTGAGGGAATTGAACCCCCATCAACGGTTTTGGAGACCGTTATTTTGCCGTTAAACTAAACCCCCAGCCGCCCGGAATTTTTATTTTTTTGCTTCTTTGTGTTCCGTATGTTTACCGCACCAAGAACAAAACTTCCGCAAAACCAGTTTTTTCTCCTGGTTTTTTGATTGTTTTGATTTATGGATAATATAATTTATCCGACGACACTCTTGGCACTGCATTTTGACAAATAATTTCTTTTTGCTGGCCATAAAATTAAGTTTTAGAGCCAAGACCGGGAATTGAACCCGGGACCTTCCCCTTACCATGGGGATGCTCTACCGGCTGAGCTATCTTGGCTTATTAAATTTTTAAAGTGGGTGCGGCAGGACTTGCACCTGCGGAGCCCGAAGGCACTTGTTTTACAGACAAGTGGAATTGCTGCTATCCGACGCACCCTTTCCTGGTTTTATTTTAGCAAATTAATTCTGGTTTTTCAATTGTAATTAAGAAATATTTTTACCGTGTTTTTCCCGCCACTCTTGGATTTTCTGATGATGACCAGAAAGTAATACTTTGGGTACGCGCCATTTTAGACCTTGCCGTGGTTCAAAAACTTCTGGCCGAGTATATTGCGGATATTCAAAAAAACCTTTTTTCTTAGTGATTCTTTGTTTTAGAAACTCTTCTTTGCCCACCACGCCCGGAATTAATCGGGCAATTGTCTCTATTAATACCATGGCGGGCAATTCGCCGCCCATTAAATCATAATCGCCAATTGATAAATTTAAATCAGCCAAATATTTTGCCACGCGTTCATCAACGCCTTCATACCGACCGCAAATCATTATTATTCTATCTAATCTTGATAACTGATAAGCTATTTTTTGATTAAATTTTTTGCCACGCGGAGTGAATAAAATAATTTTTGTTTTTTGGCGCGGTTTTATCTTTGTTTTTATTGATTGAATGGCGCGATAAATTGGTTCAATTTTTAGAACCATACCCAATCCTCCGCCAAAAGGCCGATCATCAACCGTCCTTCTTTTATCCTTGGCGAAATCGCGCAAGTTGTGAATTTTAATAACAATTTTACGCTTCTCTTGCGCTTTTTTAATCAATGATTCTTGCAAATAAGAATTAAAAATTTTGGGAAAAACAGTAATAATATCAAATCTCACCATAAAACAAAAACCGTGCTTTTTATCATAGCACGGTTTTTGTCTGATTGTAAAGTTGACGACTTATAATTTTAAATCGTCAATTGAAGATGCCTTTTTTTCACGAGTTTGTCGGCCGCCCTCTGGTTCTTCAATTTTCAGATTGACGCGGGCGTGATTTTTTAAGCCAACGATACGAACCAGATTGCGAATAGCTCTGGCGGTAGAACCGCTTTTGCCAATAATCTGACCCATATCTTCGGGATTTACTTTTAAAGAAAGTAAAACGCCCATTTCATCAACCTGACGGTCCACCTTGACATCTTCCGGATGGTCAACTAATGACTTGATTAAGAATTCAAGAAATTCTTTATCGGTTTTTTTCTGTTCGGTCATATTACTAAACTTTCATCGCCTTCACCCTGTTAACACAGGACTTGGCTTCTAATTAAATGATAACTGATAATTTTTCTTGCTAGTAGCCCGACCTTTCAATAAATCTGATATAGCTACTATGTTAGATTTTAATTTATCTGCCAATTTTGTCAAGTATAATTTTTACCCGCTCTACATCAAAAGGCGAATTAACCAAGTAGGGAGAATATCGCTAATGACAGGAATTCGTTCAATTAAAAAAGGAATGATTAATGATTTAATTGGCACTTCAGCTATAACAACTAAAAAGAACATAAAAAATATTTCTAAAATAATTTCAATAATTTGATCAAGATAATAAACTGGCGGAAGAATTAAATCAACTGCTTCTAAAATTAAAGCTAAAAAAATCAAAATTACGCCGCCGGGCGAAAGAAGAACTTCCGACGGAATTTTTTGAAACCAACCGCCCTTTCTTCCCGCCTTTGCTTTTTTCGCTGGTACTTTCGGTTTAGATTTTGTTTCAGCCATAAAAATTTATTTTATTCAATTGGCTCGCGATAAATATCTCGTCTCTCTGATCGCTGGGGCGTTACTGGTTTAGAAGATTCTGGCGGTGGGCTCGGAGCTCTCGGAGCTGCGGTAGGCGCCGCAGCGGTTGGCGCGACTTTTTCTTGTTGAAACGCAGCCAAACTGTCTCTTACCGGATTAAAGATAAAACGATTAATCTCATGAAAAATATTTTTTGCCACATCTTCTTCTATTTTTAGTTTAGTGGTCAATAATTTCTGAAATTCTTCTATTGTTAAAATACCCATTAACACTCGACCTGTATAACGAGCCACTTCTGAAATAATATCACCGCCAATTTTATTTCTTAAACAAATATCTCTAATATAATCAGCGGTCTCTGCAGAAAAAATCGCTTCCTGTAGTTCGCGGGGTAGTTTTTGAAAAATTTCCCAAAATTGTTCTCTAGTATATTCTTGTTCCGCATTCATAGTTTTATTTATTTTTAATTTTAATTCTTTAGATTATTTTACCATAACTCAAAAAAA
>JBNAUV010000017.1:0-11974 GCA_049700655.1 Minisyncoccales bacterium
TAATAATACTTAACATATAATTGCCAACCAATTTGGTAACATTTAATCGCTCGGACGCCTTGCCTCAGGGAGCAGGCAGTCGCCGTAAGAAGGTAATAAAAGGTTATATCTCCTGGCGCTGCTATATCTCGCCGAGCCTCCCAGACCCTTAACTGAAAGACAAGGCTTTGTGGCGGGCTCGGCTGCGATATGCACCCTTCGGCAAGATTGTCCTCGCTCTTTGGTTACTGAATTGGTTAGATAGTACAATTAACATATTTTTGGCCATAATTACTTTTTAATGATATAATAAAAAAATTCAAAAATCTTTAATCATTGCTTAAATATACACAAAAGCCCAATAATGGTCAAATAATTTATGTATAATTGCCAACCAATTTGGTAACATTTAATCGCTCGGATGCCTTGCCTCAGGGAGCAGGCAGTCGCCGTAAGAAGGTAATAAAAGGTTATATCTCCTGGCGCTGCTATATCTCGCCGAGCCTCCCAGACCCTTAACTGAAAGACAAGGCTTTGTGGCGGGCTCGGCTGCGATATGCACCCTTCGGCAAGATTGTCCTCGCTCTTTGGTTACTGAATTGGTTAGTATAGTACAATTTATGAGCACCAAGGAAATTGGCTGGCAAGGAGAAAAAATCGCGGAAAATTTCTTAAAAGAAAAAGGTTATCGGATTTTGGACAAGAATTATTCAGTTTATTTTGGTATTGGTTTGCCGCGGGCGGAAATTGATCTGGTGGCTCAAGAGAAAGAAACCATTGTCTTTGTTGAAGTGAAAACCATTTGGCAAAAAAGAACCAAAGAAAGCTTTGCTTTTTTTCCGGGCCACAAGGTCAACTGGCAAAAACAACAAAAAATTATTCGGGCAGGCCAAATTTGGCTGACAAAAAATAAAATTCCTTTGGCCAGTCCTTGGCGGATTGATCTAATTGTGGTGCGGATAAATCCTGGGCAAGAAACAGCCGAAGTTCAGCATTTTCCCAACGCTGTTTTTCGTTGACGAAAGAAAATAATTTATTATAATTAACTAATCTTATTGGAACGCAAATTAACCAAGAAGCAATTTTATGGATATTAAAAATTTTTTATTAGCCGTCAATCAAATCGCTGAAGAAAAAGGCATTCCGCGCGAAAAAGTTTTAGAAAGCATTGAAGCGGCCATTGCCACGGCTTACAAAAAAGATTACGGCAAAAAAGGACAGATTATTAAAGCCAAACTTAACCAAGAAACTGGCGAGGTTAAATTTTGGCAAGTTAAAGAAGTGGTCAGCCCGGAGATGCTTTATTCTGAAGAAGAATTGGCTAAATTAAAAAAAATGCCGGCCACTGAAGGAAAAAAGAAAGAAAAGATTCGTTTTTTGCCGGAGAAACATATTTTGTTAGAAGAAGCAAAAAAAATCAACCCGCGAATCAAACCGGGCGAGCAATTGGAAATTCCCTTAACAACCAAAGAAGAATATGGACGCATCGCCGCGCAAACCGCCAAACAAGTGATTTTGCAGAAAATCCGCGAGGCGGAAAAAGAAAGCATCTTTACCGAATACAAACAAAAAGAAGGCGAAATTGTCTCGGGTTTGGTGCAGCGCGTGGAAGCCAAAAATATTTATTTGGATATCGGCAAAACGCTGGGCGTTTTGCCGAAAGAAGAGCAGGTGCCGGGCGAATTTTATCGGCCGGGCCAGCGCCTGAAGGTTTATATTTTAAAAGTGGAGGAAATGCCGCGCGGGCCAATTGTCGTTCTTTCCCGCGCTTATCCCAAATTAATTTCTAAATTGTTTGAATTGGAAGTGCCGGAAATTGCGGCTGGCCAAGTGGTGATTAAATCTATTGCCCGGGAGCCGGGCTCGCGCTCTAAAATTGCGGTTAGCGCCGCGGCTGAAGGCATTGACCCGGTGGGCAGTTTAGTTGGACAAAAGGGCACGCGCGTGATGGCCGTGATTAATGAATTGGGCGGCGAAAAAATTGATATTATTGAATACTCTGACGATCCGCAAAAGTATGTGGCTAATGCTTTGGCACCAGCCAAACCCATTGAAGTTAAAATTATGCCCAAAAACAAAGCGCTGGTCATTGTGCCTAATGATCAGCTGTCTTTGGCTATTGGCAAGAATGGCCAAAATGTCCGTTTGGCAGCCAAATTAACTGGCTGGAAAATTGATGTCAAAACTGATGAGGGATTAACCTTAGAAACAACTCTGGATGAAACAGAAGTTCAAGCCGAAGCCGAAGCCGAAGCCGAATCAGAAAAAACCGCTGAAGCAGAAGAAAAGCCTGCGACCAAGAAAAAAAGAAGCAAGAGTAAAAAATAAATTTGCTTGATTTAATAATTTTGTTATAATTAATCAATATGAATCTGATTCCCACAGTAATTGAAAAATCACAATATGGCGAACGCGCCTATGATATTTATTCCCGGCTTTTAAAAGACAGGATTATTTTTTTGGCCGGGCCGATTACTGATCCAGTGGCTAATTCCATTATTGCCCAATTGTTATTTTTGGCTTCCAAAGATCCGCAAAAAGATATTCAACTTTATATCAATACGCCCGGCGGCTCGGTGACAGCCGGCATGGCCATTTACGACACCATGCAATATGTCAAACCAAATATCTCCACGGTCTGCGTGGGCCTGGCCGCTTCTATGGGCGCGGTTTTGCTGGCTGCCGGCACCAAAGGCAAACGGTTTGCTTTGCCCAATTCCCAAATGTTGCTTCACCAAGTGGCGGGCGGCGTGACCGGCGAAGCGGTGGAAATTGAAATCACAGCCAAACAAATTATAAAAATCAAAGAAAAATTAAATAAAATTTTAGCCCACCACACTGGTCAGCCCTTGGCTAAAATTGAGAAAGACACTGACCGCGATTTTTATCTTTCAGCCGAAGAAGCCAAAGAATATGGTCTGATTGACCAAGTGATTAAAGCCAAAAGTTAAATGGTTAAAACAATCAGACAAACAAAAAACAAAGTAAAAAAAATCATTTTCCCAATTGGTTTAATTTTAGCGTCTCTATTTTTAAGCTTTCCTCTTTTCAGCCAATCAGCCGGTTTGGTGCCTTGCGGCGGGCCTGACCAAGAGCCGCCGTGCCAATTTTGCCATCTTTTTGTTTTATTTGATAATGTGGTTAAATTTCTTTTATTAAAAATAGTGCCGCCAGTGGCTGTTTTAATGCTGGTTATTGCTGGCTTAATGTTTTTTACCGCTATGGGCGATCCTAATAAAGTGATTAGAGCCAAAGATATAGTTCAATGGACTCTTATTGGTCTGATTATTATTTACGGCGCCTGGATAATTGTTAATACCTTTTTTCTTTTGATCGACGTGGCCGATTGGACCGGCCTAGAAAAGGGTTGGTATAAAATCAATTGTCCTTAAGTTAAAATTATAATATAATAAATCAAGGTCATCTTTTTATAATTAAATAACCTCCACCAACACAATGAACAAACAAAAAATTATTCTCCTTAGCTTAATCATAATACTTTTGGCTGGCTGTCTTGGCTTAGGTATTAAACTTTATCTGGCGCAAAAACAAATCAGCTGGTATGAACAAGTTTTGAGCCGTTTTTACCCGCCTCTGGCCAAAGAGGTAAAGAGTTTTAGCGGCCGGATTGTTGAAAAAGGCGAGGATTATTTAGTCGTGGCCACTCATGTCCGGGTTTTACAATTCCCTGTGCCTGACGGCAAGGAATTAGAAAAAAGAAATATCAAGGTAAAAGTAGCGGCCGCGACTGAAATCAGCCGAGAAGCCAGTCCCGAATCTTGGGTCATGGGATGGGAAGCGCCGCAAACCGCTGAAGAGAAAATAACCTTGGCTGATTTACAATTGAATGACCTGGTTTTGGTAAATAGCCAAGAGAATATCTTGGCAACCAATGAGGTGACTGGCCAAACAATTAAGTTTTTGGCCAAATAGGAGAAAATATAATTAAATATTAAAATAATTAAATAATACTATGAAGAAACTTATCTTTCTCTTTTTGCTTACTAGCGGTTTATTTTTTTGCGCTTCAGCTGTTGAAGCGCAGCAATTAAAAATTTCCAATTTAAAAATGTATTATCAG
The DNA here is from genome assembly GCA_049700655.1 of Minisyncoccales bacterium. GTDB lineage: Bacteria > Patescibacteriota > Minisyncoccia > Minisyncoccales > RBG-13-42-11 > JBNAUV01. The sequence continues at coordinate 4,061 of JBNAUV010000017.1, forward strand.
AGTGATGGAGAAAATCTTTTGCCTTTACCTTTAGCTGATGTAAATGGGACACTGTGCAACACATCCTCCGAGCCAGAATGTCGAAACGCAGGGTTTATTTATCCTTATCTTTCTGCTACTTCTAGTGGGAGTGACCCATTTGTTTTAAAGTTTGACATAACTAATATAAGCACCTCAACTGATATTCAAGATGCATCTTTTGGCTCAATAAGGGAAATAATTGTTAGTGGGGCACTTTATGCCCCATTTAATATAATAGACGCAGGAGGGTCTTTTAGTTTAGGTCCTGGAAAAACGATTAATAAATGGACAATAACTTTACAAATTCCAGAAGACAAGATATGTGAAGGAAAAGTTAATGGTATAAAAACTATTTATTTTTTTAATCCAAGTGCCAGCTGCGCGGAGTGTCAATTATACTATAAATTGGCTGATGCTGAAAATTTGTGCGCATTTGATGAAAAGATTAAAGTAACAGATTTTGTTTATTTTGATAGTAATGGTTCAACAAGTCTGCAAGTGTACCTGGACAAATATAACTTTAACATAGCCAGCATGGGCACGGAGACAGTCCAGTTTGTAACTAAGTATGCTTTGCCTGCTGATATTGTTAGAGACCTAAAACGACCTAAGAAATTTGGTGTAAGATTTACTATTCAAAATACAAGCACAAGCAGCATGGACTTTTCTGGTTTTTATAATATTTTAAGAATAGATAGTATTTTACCCTACACAAATCTTAATGTTGATTATGACTCTGATGCATATGAGAAACGAATAGATAATTTTTTGAACAAGCCAGCGCCTACAAGATTAATAGAGCAATGGCTAGCAACAACAACTAAATGGCTAGCAACAACAACTCCAATCGAGCAATGCACTAGTTCTACTAGTAATTGTCGATATATTGAATGTTATAAATATCCTCAAGGTCAGTGGACTTCTGAGCAAGCTGGTCTACCTCTTACTTTAAAGGCAGGCGAAGCCACGACTGTAGAATTAGGTTTAGATGATTGTTGGCAAAATCAATATGAATTTATTGGTTTAACAGGGTCGGTAAAGCTTTATGTTTACCGTTTGACTGCTGATGGTCCTAAGCAAATAACACTATCTGATGGGATCCAGTCTCAAAGGTGGCTTGGGGAAAGGAATTTTCAGTTAATAGATTATCACTGGGACCGGCCTGGTATAATTAGCTATATGAGAACAGACAAACCTTATTATGCGCCTACGGAAGAGGTTAAAATTTTAACTATGGCCGTAAATGAAAAACCAGCACCGCCCCACGGAAATTGGTGCGGAGATTGGTGTTTTTTTGAAAGGCCGTATTCTGACGATCTTCCTACAAGCTCTTGGTTTCGGGTTTGGGTTTATAATGATGCCAGCAAACCAACAAATTTAACAAATTTTTTAAAAGCATTATCTACATCAACTTGTTCTTCAGCAGAAGAAAACGGATTGCTCGCGTGTAAAGAATTTAAATTAACGCAAGCTGTGGATCGAAGTTATTTTGGCACTTATCGATCCTGTGAGCAGATTTGTGATTATTTAGCTGGTATTAGCGCTAATTTTTATAGAGATATAACCAAGTGCAAAGACGCGTGTTCTACAGCTAATAAGGGCGGATATACTGGTTATATACTTAAAAATTTTTATCTTGGCGATATTTCTTTTAACATGCCGGAGGAGGAGAATCCTCCTGATAATCTTTATATTTGCATCCAAGCTTATAACCCTAAGAAAAACAGAATTCCGCTACGATTTACACCTTATTGTGAAACTCGATCTTTAACACCTTTGATAAATGTGACTATACCTCAAAACACAAATGGCAATTGCCAACAGCCGCAGATAATTAAAAAAGATGGACAGACCTATTATCAGGTGCAATGTTCAAATTTAAAATATAATAACAAAACGCCGACTATTAATAAACAATATATGACCCGGTTTACATTTGCTTCAACAGTAGAAGATGTCTTGTCTCAATATAACACGAGCAATCTTTTAAGTTCTAGCACTAATCAATTATCAGCCAAGGTTCTTTTGCTAAAGGATAATACCACTTCTTCAGAAACCAAACTATTTTATCAAGTGAGTTTAGACCCTCAGGCTAATGCTACGCCAACTGTGGCTTCTTCGATTGAATTCTTAAGCAAACCACAGCCAAATCAAAATGTTAACGCAACTTATACCCACCAGTTTGCCTGTGATTTAGATAATGATGGCTATTTGGCACCTTATTGTTGCGATAGTTCTTTGTTAGGCTATGATCAGGTGCGAGAAATTTGTCAAAAAGGTTTTGATTGTAATGACGCTGATGCCAGAATCCATCCTGGCGCTGACTGGAAGAATTACGTTAACTGTGATAAGCCTAATGATCCTGGCTTAAACATTATGTGGGATTGTCAATCTTATCCGAATTGCGCTGCATATCAAGTGGAGATTAATAATCTTAATTTTGATTGGGCTATGGGTTGTATTCAATCCCGCATTCCTCGGTTTAACTGGTCTATTAAAACGCTGAGAGGAGGAGAAAAAATTTCTCCAGAGAATTATAATTATCAAATTGACATTTATAGTGGCAGCAGTTGTGAGGGAAACCCATTGGTTACAGAGAGATTTGAGGGGCAAACCACTACTCACTGGATAGCTAGTTGTCAAAAATGTTGCGATGTAAATGAATATAATCAAATTAGCTTTGGTGGCACGACTTATTGCGCCAGTGTCCGCGCTCAGGCACAAGTAAAAGAAAATAGTGAATTAAAATGGACAGATTGGGCCAGTACTACTAATTCATTTACCACCCAGCCTGCCTGTTGGCCAATTGTTGATTTTACTTGTAATGGGGAAGATTGCGCTAGAGCGAAAATTACAGCTGGCATGCCTGTAACTTTAAACAATACTTCAACATACAAGCGTGAGTCTACCTGCCTGTGGACTTTTGACCCAGCTGTTGATTATGTGACCGAAATAATAAAGCTGGCTGATGGCTCAACAACCACTAAGACATATACAGCATATGATTGCACAACCAAAGTTAAATTTCAAGAAACGCCTAAGGACAAGAAACAAAAAATAACCCTGACCGTGACTGATAGTGAGTATTCTAACATTACCTGTTCAGCAACCAAAGAAATCAATGTTGAATTCCTCGCTTTGCCCAAATACAAGGAAGTGCCGCCGTTAAAGAGCGTGAGCAACCTGTTGCAAAAAAACTTTGCCGCTCTTATCGCGCCTTTCCGCAATTTATTCCGCTAAAGACCTAATTCTTAAAATCTAATAATTTTGACAATTTTCTAATAATTTGCTATGCTGAAAGAGTGATAATTAACTTTGGAATTTGATATGCTGAATATCAAGCCAATTCAAAATTATGAATTCTTTAATTTTGCTTTTAGCCAGCATGGCCGGTTTGTTTTTGGGTTCAATTCTGGGTTATTTTGCCCGGCAGTCAATTGCCCGCAAGCAAGCCGGCACTTTAGAAGCGCAATTACAAAAGAAAATTCTTCAAACCAAAGAAGAGGCAGAAAAAATTCTCGCTGAAGCCAAGCAGCGTGGCCGTCAGATTTTAGACAGCGCGCAAAAAGAAGTGGACGAACGCCGCGCCGCGGTTTTAAAAACCGAACGGCTGCTTTTGCGGCGGGAAAATATTTTGGAGCAAAAGTTATTGTCCCTAGAAAAAGAACGGCAGGAATTTGAAGAAAAAGTCAAACAACTGAAAAAGATAAAAGAGGAATTGGAAAAATTGCGCGCCGAAGCGACTGCCAATTTGGAACGGATTGCCCAATTGCCAAAAGAAAAAGCCAAAGAAGAATTGTTGGCTAATTTGGCGCGCGACTACCAACAAGAAATGACTGAAAAAATAAAAAGATTGGAACAAGAGGGTTGGGAAAAATATGAAAGCAAAGCCAAAGAACTATTAGTCACAGCGATTCAAAGGTGCGCCTTAAATCAAGCGCAGGAAACCACGACCACCACTATTGCCCTGCCTTCTGAGGAAATTAAAGGCCGAATCATTGGCAAAGAAGGCCGCAATGTCCGCGCTTTAGAAAAGTTGACCGGCGTAGAGATTATTGTTGATGAAGCGCCTGAGGCAGTGATTATTTCTGCTTTTGACCCGGTCCGGCGCCAAATTGCCAAAATTGCCTTGGAGAAATTAATTCAAGACGGCCGTATCCAGCCAGCTAAAATTGAAGAACAGGTAGCCAAAGCCGAAGAAGAGATTAACAAACAAATTAAAGAAGCGGGCGAAACAGCGGTTTATGAAACTGGTGTAATTGGTTTAGATCCCAAATTGGTCCAATTATTGGGCCGTTTAAAATTCAGAACGAGTTATGGCCAAAACGCCCTGCTTCATTCCATTGAAGTCAGTCATTTGGCTGGCGCTTTGGCAGCGGAAATTGGCCTTGACGTAATGCTTTGTAAGAAAGCCGGTTTGTTGCATGATATTGGCAAATCAGTTGATCAGCAGGTAGAGGGTTCGCATGTGGATATTGGCATTAAAATTTTAGAAAAATTTGGCGTAGAAAAGGAAGTGATTGAGGCGATGAAATCGCACCATGAGGATTATCCTTTTTTGAATCTGGAGTCGGTTATTGTGCAGGTGGCGGATCAGATTTCCGGCGCCCGGCCCGGCGCGCGCAAAGACACTTTAGAGAATTATTTGAAGCGCTTGGCTGAATTGGAAAAGATTGCTTTACAATTTCCCGGCGTGGAAAAGGCCTGGGCTTTGCAGGCTGGCCGAGAAATTAGAGTTTTTGTCAAACCAGAGGAAATTGATGATTGGGGAGCCAGAAATTTAGCCAAAGAAATTGCCCGTCAAATTCAGGAAGAATTAAAATATCCAGGCGAGATTAAAGTTAATGTTATTAGAGAATTAAGAGCAATTGAGTACGCCAAATAAAAATTGGGCGTGCCAACAATAAAATAATAAACAGGTTCAATAATATAATCCACTCGCCACAACCATATTTCCCCTTCCTATACAAAAATTACGCGATCGCGTAATTTTTGTATAGGAGTTAATTTTAGATGTTTTTGGCTAGAAATCAACTATTTTATCTAATTTTTCTTAAACTTCTTTTTCTGAGAGCGTAGAAAGATAAACCTAGCAAGCCAGTTAAAGCAATTAAAACAATTACAACGAAAGTAGTTGTTTTTATGCCAAAAATTAGACCAGCGCCAAAGAGAGATTTCTCAATTGGTTCTTCTTTAGTTGGACTTGGCTGAACAGGTTGTTCAGGAGTTAACTCTTCTTCTGGAGCAGTTGAAGTTGGCGCTGATAGACATTGATCATTTTCACAGCCATTGGCGCAGGCCTGAACTAGAAGCCAATCTGTGCCAGCTGAATTACATTTGACTAAATTATTGCTCAAACAATTCATTTCGCCGGGCGTGCAAACCTGCGCGGCTAAAATTGCCGGTGCCACACAAGCCACACTTTCTGCTGGTTTATTGGTTGGTGTTGGGCAATTAGCCAAATCAAGACAAGTTCTGGTCTGCAAATCATTAACACACGCTGACCAAGCTGAACATTGCCAGTTAGAAACACAAGCCACTATTCCGCCACCACCAGGAGGCGGGGGTGGAACCTGCGACGTTGGTTCGCTTGTTGGTTCGCTTATTGGTTCGCTTATTGGTTCGCCTGCTAATTGTCGCTGAAGAATATTAAGAGCAGATTGAGCTTCCTCAGGCTCTATTGTTCCGTCATTATCACTATCAACCAATTGACAAAAAGCTGGCTCATTCCACAAACACTCTGGATGAGCAGGTGGACACTCCTCTGTGCTTGTGCTAGTATCCCTACATGCTTGTCCAGACCAAGGATCACAGCCACAATTCTCTACAGAAATTGGCGTATAAGCCATTAGGTTTATTAAAATTGCCAAATCTGGCTCGTCACATAGTCCATTTCCGGACGCATCAAAAAGACAATCCGCAGCCTTGGCAATTCCAAAAGGCGATATTACCAACAGTATTAATAGTACTGATATTCTAAAAATTGTTTTTTTCATATTTTTATCTTAATTATTTTTTTAATTATTAATTCTGTCAACCTTTTTTTGTTAAATAAAAGTAGTTAAAGTATAACATAGCAATTTTATTTGTCAAGTCTTTGTCAAGTCATGGTCAAAAAAAGCGGGATACGGGAGTTGCACCCGTCTCTTCACCTTGGAAGGGTGATGTTGGGCTGCTCAACTAATCCCGCCTGTTAAATAAATCGGAGAGCCGGGATTTGAACCCGGACTAAATCCTCCCAAAGGACTCGTGCTACCGTTACACCACTCTCCGGTTATTTTATTTTACCAGATTTTTTAGCTTTTTTCAATAAAATGATTAATATGTTTAGTTTTGATGGTCATTGAATATTCAGAAGAAATTTATTAAAATAAGAGTTAATGCTATCCACTGAAGGAATCTCATCTCAAAAAGAGGTCGGGAAAATAATAATAAATTTAGGCATTGACCTGTTATTGGCTTTGCTTTGTTTTATTTTAATTCTGGCTATTTTTTATTTTTTTATTCAGGGAGAACTTAATTCGCAAAAAATTATCTATGAGCAAAAAGAAAAAGAAATAGATGTTTTAAAGATGCGCGAATTGGAGAAAAATTTGCTGGCTTTTAATAAAATTTTTTCCTCTTTGGACGATTTTTATCAAAATCGATTTAGGGCGGCCGAGGCCATCGCCCAGATTGCCAAAGTCGTCCCGCCGGGAGTTTATTTGACTGATTTATCATTAAATTCCAGAGCAAATAATCAAAAAATAATTGAGGGAACTTTAAGCGGTTGGGCGGCTACGCGAGAAGTATTGTTGGAATTTAAAGAGAATTTAGAAAAACAGGAGCAGTTAAAAGAGGTTTATTTCCCAGCCGCGGTTTGGGTAAAACCAACTGAGATCAATTTTACAGCTGATTTTAAAATTGTATGGCAATAGGAAATAAAATTTATTTAGCCATCTCGGGTTTTATTTTGTCCTTCTTTTTAATTATTAGTTTTATTGTCTTGCCTTTGTTGGAACAGATTAAAAATAATTCGCAGGAATTAACTGCTGAAAAAGAAAAACTTGTTGATTTAGAGGCAAAAATTGTTAATTTGCAAAAATTTAAAAATCTGGGTAATGAATTAAGTTCTTTTCTTGAAGAAATTAATAATTTGTTTGTTGATGCCAAAGCGCCAATTGCTTTTATTGATTTTTTAGAAAAAACAGCGCGCAAGTCCCGGCTGACCATTGAGATTATGCCGCCTATTTTAGTTGAAAAAACAGAGGAAGATTTATGGTCTTATTTTAAGTTTCATCTTATTCTCACTGGCTCATTTATTGATTTTTTAAAATTTTTGGAGAAAATAGAAAACAGCCCTTATTTGGTTGAAGTCCAAAGTATTACATTTAGCAGTCAAGCAATGGCTAATTATGATAAGGTAATGGTTGATTTAATAATTAAGGTATTTGTTAAATAAAGATATGAGTGAATTATTAAAGGAAAACACACATCAACGGAAAAATAAATTAGAGTTTTTGGTTCAACACAACTTAATTGTTTTTTTAATTTTATTTTTTCTAGCCCTGTTTTTTGGCTTGTTAATTGGTTATTATTATATTGGGCCATTAAAATCTTTTGACCAGACGAATGAGTTGGAGAAAATATTAAAAATTGACGCTCTTAAACAACAGCGGGTTTTAGATGAGTGGCAACAACGGAATGAGGATTTTTATACAGCTGACGCAAAGATATATAATGATCCTTTTAGTCAGAGAGAAATAAGGTAGATTGGCCCCTGGGTTCATCATATATAATTAAATTAAAGTTAGATTGGTCCCTGGATTTGTATTATATATAATTTATTAAGGTACAAACCCGCGAAAGAAATTATTCATATATAATTTTAATCAAGGTAATTTCTTTCGCCCC
>JBNAUV010000018.1:0-11434 GCA_049700655.1 Minisyncoccales bacterium
TTTAGAAATTGGCGTCGGGATTTTTCTTAAGATAAGTTCGGATTTTGTTCAATAGATGGAGCCAGATAGGAATCTTTTGAAAATTTATATCTTTTTGCGCCTCGCGCCTTCCCTTCCTCCAAATTGCTTTGCAATTTGGAGACCTCAAAGGGCGGCGCTCGGCGCTCAAATCGGGCAAATTTTCGAGATTTTTCGCCCTGCGGGCGAAAAATATATTTTACTTTTTATGAATAGGTATTTTATTTACATTCGCAAATCAACTGATGAAGAAGATCGCCAAGTACTTTCTTTGGAAGCGCAGGAAATAGAATTAAAAGAACTTGCCAAAAAAGAAAGATTAGAAATTGCTGGCGTTTTTAGAGAATCCCAAACTGCTAAAGAACCGGGTCGCCCGATATTCAATGAAATGCTTTCGAGAATTGAAAAAGGCGAAGCTAATGGAATTTTAGCTTGGCATCCGGATCGACTGGCTAGAAATAGCATTGATGGTGGAAAAATTATTTATCTCATTGATTCTGGAAAAATCAAATCATTAAAGTTTCCTACTTTTTGGTTTGAACCAACGCCACAAGGAAAGTTTATGTTGAATATTGCCTTCGGCCAGTCAAAATATTTTGTTGACAATCTTTCAGAGAACACTAAAAGAGGACTGCGTCAAAAATTAAGGCGGGGTGAATGGCCGGGATATGCGCCACTTGGTTATCTCAACGACTTAAGAACTCATACAATAGTTAAAGACCCAAAAAGATTTAAACTAGTCAGAAAAATTTTTGAACTCTATACCACCGGAAATTATTCTTTGAAAGATTTACAGAAAATTATAACTTCTGAAGGTTTATTGAGCCGAAATGGAAAGCAATTATCAGTATCAGTTATTCAAAGCATTTTACAAAATCCCTTTTACTATGGAGTTTTTAAATATAACGGCGAAATGTATCAAGGAATTCACAAACCAATAATTTCAAAGAAACTTTTTGATGTTTGCCAAAAGGTTTTGAAAAATAGAGCACGACCAGTGAAAAGATTAGAAAAAACTCATATTTTCCGGAGATTATTAAAGTGTGGCAAATGCGGTTGTGCTATAACTTCTGAAATTCAAAGAGGACATATTTATTATCGCTGTACCAAAAAGAGAACCCCCTGCTCTCAAAGATATATCAGAGAAGAAAACTTAGTTGAGCAAATTTCAAAAATTCTTCAAAGAGTTTCTTTACCTAATTCTTGGGCCAAAAAGATGATTACCAGACTTGATAAAGAAAAACAAAGGAAAAATCAAGCCGACTTTTCTTTTGTTCAAAATCTGAAAAATCAAATTAGAGATTGTGAGGAGAAATTAGACAAACTTTTAGATGTTTATCTTTCTGGCGCAATTTCAAAAGAAGAATACAGCCAAAAGAAACAAAAAATTCTCAATCAAAAGATTGAGATTTCAGAAAAATTAAAGAATTTTGAACAAGACGGAAATAGGTGGCTCGAACAGGCTAAAAAATTTATTTTAACCTCAAATGAAGCTAAAATTGTGACTTTAAAAGGAACTCTGACAGAAAAGCGGGAATTTCTTCAAAAGGTCGGCTCGAACCTTGTTTTGGCTAACCAAAACATAAAATATTTTCCACGCGGAGCGTGGAAAATACTCGAAAATTTGCCCGATTTAAGCGCCGAGTGCCGAAGGCGCGAGGCGCAAAAAGATATAAATTTTCAAAAGATTCCTGTCTGGCTCCGGCGGTAGGACTCGAACCTACAACCTAGGGCTTAACAGGCCCCCGCGCTACCATTGCGCCACGCCGGAATACTTTTTTAATTCTAACAAATCTTAAAACTTTTTCAATTAGAATAATTTAGAATAATTAGGTTAATTAGGTCAATTAGAAATTTATCTTTAATATCCTTTCAATTTCTTTAACATTTCATGTTCTCTAATTTTCTCCAAGGCCTTGGCTTCAATCTGACGAATTCTCTCTCTGGTCACGCCAAATTCCTTACCCACTTCTTCCAAAGTATGCGTCGGATTATCTTTCAAGCCAAAGCGCATGGTTAAAATTTTTTGTTCACGCGGTGTTAAATCCTTTAATATCTCTTCCAGTCTTTCCTTTAATAAATTTCTGGCTGCTTCCAAAGAGGGTAATGGCGTTTTTTCATCTTTAATAAATTCAGCCAAAATAGAATCTTCTTCTTCATCACCCACCGGCGCCTCCAGAGACGCTGTATCTTGAGAAATTCTTTGAATATGATAAACCTTTTCCACTTCTACGCCCATTTCTGCGGCAATTTCCTCGGGTAATGGTTCACGACCCAAATCCTGCAATAATCGATGCCGGGCTTGATTGTATTTGGAAATCGTTTCCACCATATGAACTGGAATTCTAATTGTCCGCGACTGATCAGCCAAAGCGCGAGTAATGGCCTGCCTAATCCACCAAGTGGCATAAGTGGAAAATTTATAACCGCGACGCCAGTCAAATTTTTCAACCGCCCTAAACAAACCCAAATTTCCTTCTTGAATTAAATCTAATAAGGTTAAATTGGGGCTGCGACCAACGTATTTTTTAGCAATAGAAACAACCAATCTTAAATTGGCTTGCGCCAGCCGTTTTTTAGCTTCTTCATCGCCTTTCTCAATTCTCTTGGCTAATTCTTTTTCTTCGGCTGCGGTAATGAAAGGAATTTTGCCAATTTCCTTAAGGTATAATTGGATCGGATCAACCTTGCCCTCAATTTTTTTGGCTCTTCTGCCTTTTTCCTCTAATGAAATCAATTCTCTGGGCTCTTCAATTCTAATTCCTTGTTTTTCTAATTGTTCATAAAGATAATCCAATCCTTCAATATCTTTTTCCACTGCTGGAAAATAATATAAAATTTCTGAATAAGTGACGAAGCCCCGCTGGCGTCCTTTTTGAATTAAATCTTGGAGTTTGGCCGGATCAAAAATTTTCTCTTTCATTCTCTTTGTTTTTACCCTCATCCCACGTGGCCGGCCCCGTTTCCTTTTCTTTATTTTTTTTCTTTTTTTAATAACCGTCTTTTTCTTTTTTTTGGCTATTTTTTTACGATGTTTTTTTACTCTTGGCATTTTTGTTTAAGTAATTCATTAAATAACTTAGTTAATTCCTCAACCTTTGACCAATTTTCTTCTTCTTCAAATTTTTTAATCTCCTGCGAAATCTGTTCTAGTTTATTATTTATCTCAATTATAGCCAATTCTTTTAAGCAATATTTTATCTCTGAAACAATCTCTTTTTCTTCAATCTCTTCAATTTCAGCCCGCAAGGCCAGATAATTATATAACTCTGAACCAATTTTATCTCTTTTTTCAAAATTTAGCAAAATTTCCTTAACCGGTTCGGACAATCGATTAATATCTTCTTCGGTAAGAAAACTAAAATTCTGCGGCGACTTCAAAATTAACACAACTAATCTCTCCTCTAATAATTCTTTTCTTGATTTAACTGGTAAATTTTTAATTTCTTCTGGTTCAATGCCTAAAATCTCAGGGAATTCTCTTTCTTTAATTTTAACCAACTCCTCCTCAATCGTCGCTTCTTTTACCCCTAATCGTTTAGCTAATTCTTGAACCCAGTGAGTTTGAATTATTTTGTTGGGGATTCGCTTAATAACTGGCAATAATATTTGGCTAATTTGTTTTTTCCCTTCCGCGCTTTTTTTATCACGACCAACAAAAGCTGATTCAAAATAAAAATCCATTATTGACTTGGGTTGAGTTAAAGTTGCCAACCATTCCTGCGGGTTTTGTTTGATAATTTCTGCCGCGTCTTTGCCGCCTGACAAACGCAAAACTTTAATATTAAACCCATGCAGTTGCGCCAAATCAATACCTCGTTTGGTCGCGCTCTCACCCGCCACATCCATATCAAAACCCAAAATTAAGTTTTCTGTATATCTTTTTAAAATTTTTAATTGTAATGGAGTTAAGGCAGTACCAGAAGTGGCTACTGTATTAAAAGTGCCAACCTGGTGCGCCATAATTACATCCGTATAACCTTCCACCAAAACACAAGCATCATTTTCTCGAATAGCTACTTTGGCCTTATCTAAACCATATAAAATTCGGCTTTTATCATAAAGTATGGTTTGGGGCGTATTAATATATTTAGCCACTTCTTCTTTGTCTCTTTCCTTAAAAACCCGACCGCCAAAACCAATAACTTGTGAATTTAAATCAAAAATGGGGAAAATAATCCGACCGCGAAAACGATCATAAAAAGAACCCTTTTCTGAACTTAAACTCAAACCGGCTTTTTCTATTTCTTCTTTTTTATAATTTCGGGAAAGCAAAAAATCAGATAAGCCCTGCCAAGTATCGGGCGCATAACCCAGCCGCCATTTTTTAATTGACTCTTGATTTATGCCTCTATTTAAAAGATATTGTTTGGCCGCTTGACCAGCCTTGCTCTCTTCCAATTGTTTTTCAAAAAAACAACAAGCCAATTCGCAAACTTCATAAAGCCGTTGTTTAAGCGTTTGCCATTTTTTGTATTCCGGTGCCAATGGTTTTAACTCCACGCCGGCCCGGCGCGCCAAAATTCTTAAAGCGTCGCCAAATTCAATGCCCTCAATCTGCATCACAAATTTAAAAATATCGCCACCAGCGCCACAGCCAAAACAATGCCAAATCTGCCGCGTTGGCGAAACAAAAAAAGATGGTTTCTTTTCAGAATGAAAAGGACAATTGGTGCGATAATTCGCTCCTGTCTTCTGTAATTTAATATAAGAACCAACCACCTCAACAATATCCAGGCGATTTTTAATTTCATCAACTGGCGAAGAAAGCATAAATAATTTTTATTTCTTTGTTGGAAGAGGTTTATTTAATTTGACAAAAGCCGCTCAAAACTTTTTTTGCTTTATCCAAATTTTTTTCTTCTACTAATAAATAATTGGTTTTATAGGTGGAGACATTAAAAACACTAATGCTGGCTTCAGCCAATGGTTTGGTTAAAGCGGCAATAATTCCTACAGCATATAAACCGTCAATCACTCCTTCTAAACGAAAGATGCGCCAATCTCTTTCAACCATTACACCGCCAGGAATTTTTTCTTGCGGAAAAACAATTGATAATTCCTGATCAGTTTTAGCCAGAAAGAAAAATTGGCCATTTAATATCCATTCTGGCAATGGCGTGTTTTTATCTAAATAACAAATGCCAAATTTTTGTGGAAGAATTGTTAGGGTAAATTTTTTCTCAGTCATAATTTTATTGCCTCTAAATAAAGAATAACAAAGTTTAAAATAAAAACAAGTTTAGGGCGGAGGAGGTGGGAATCGAACCCACAAACCGCTTTTTACACGGTTACAGGTTAGCAACCTGCTGGCTTGCCATTCGCCGCACTCCTCCCATTCTTAATTTTAAGTTTAACCTATCTTCCTTTTTAAAACAAGCCCAAACCAAAATCTCTTATATTTTATATCCTTTATCTTTTTTATAATCTTTTTTTGTATTTTTATATTTCTTTTCATCCCATTAAATGTTTAAAAATTACACCTACGTATAATTATTCAACACATTAAAAAACAAAATGTTATTAATTAATAACTTGAATTAATTTCAAACAATTTTAAAGAATTTTCTTAAGAAAGCATCATTCTCTATTTTATTTACTTCTAAAACTTGTATTTGTCTTCTATTTAAACCAAGAAATTTTTGTAAAAGCTTAACTTCTTTTCGACAGTCAAAAGCATGGAGCCAAACACTTTTTTGAAGCGGATAAAATTCCCATTCTTTCAGTTTTTTCCGCAAAATATCACGAACCAATCGTGAGGTATTAGGAATATCAAAAATTACTAGCCAATACTTACCGTTCCATTTTTTAGTCCTTTCAATTTTTAAATCATCGATCTGATATTTTCCAGCCAATCTTTTTCCTTTTTTGGTTAAAGCAATTCTTATATCATAACCTTCTTTTTTTAATTCAATTAATCCTCTTCTTTTTAAATAATAAAAAACAGGGGTAATTTTTCTTTTAGGAAATTTTAATTTAGAAAATTTTTTATTAAATTAAAACTAAAATAAGGCGAGGAGGCTGCGATATAAATTACTCCTGCTAAAAGTAAGTATCTTAAAATTTCTTTAGAGTAATATCTTGTTTTTATTTTTGTTATAGTCCTCATGGTGAATAATTACACCTAGGTATAATTATTAATGTTGATTAATTAATTTTAATTTAATTTTTAATTAATTTCAATTTTAATTTTAATTAATTTCAATTTTAAGAAAAAGTTTAATATTGTCAATTAATGTGTCAAAATTAATGTGTCAATATGTCAAAATAAGATTATTAATGTCATGATGTTGTTATGGGTAATATATCGTTGCGTGCCATAAATGTTGTTAAGTAAATTTTAAAATCTAAAATTTGAATTTTTATGAAATTGTGATATTTTAAATTAAAGGCGCCCGTAGTTTAATGGATAAAGCGCGAGGTTGCGGACCTCGAGATTGCAGGTTCGATTCCTGCCGGGCGCACTATTAATAATTATGATTCTGGCTACGCCAATTGAGAAAATTTCACGTATCGGCCCTCAATATCAAAAAAGATTAAACCGGCTAAAAATTAAAACAGTTGGCCAGTTAATTTTTCATTTTCCTTTTCGTTATGAGGATTTTTCCAATATCACCACTATTGCCCAAGCAGAAATCAACAAACCAGTTTGTTTACAGGGCGAAATTACGGCTATTAAAAATATCCGAACCTTTCGCAAAAAAATATATTTAACCGAAGCAGAGTTAAAAGACGAGTCAGGAAAAATTAAGGTGATCTGGTTTAACCAACCTTATTTGATTAATACTCTAAAAAAGGGAGATTTTGTTCTTTTAACCGGCAAAATCGTATCAAAAAATGGCAAAAAATATCTTTCAAGTCCGGCTTATGAAAAGATTATTGATAAAACAAATTTTGATCCAACTCATACTGGCCGAATTATTCCGGTTTACCCAGAAACAGAGGGCGTTTCTTCCCGTTGGTTAAGATTCATTATCAAACCGCTCTTAACAAAAATTCGAAATCAAATTCCCGAAACTCTGCCAGCCGAGATATTGGAAAAAGAAAATCTTTTACCCATTCGGGAAGCAATTTGGCAAATTCATTTTCCCGATGATTTTAATAAAGTGGCGGCAGCTAAACAAAGATTTGTTTTTGAAGAGCTTTTTAATTTAGCCCTAAACATTCTCTGGCAAAAAATAAAATTAGCCAAAGAAAAAGCCATGATTATTCCTATTAATTTGGTTAAAGTGAAAGAATTTATTAATGGCTTACCTTTTAAATTAACTAATGACCAAAAAAGGGCTATTTGGCAAATTCTCAAAGATTTAGAAAAGCCCAAGCCAATGAATCGACTCTTAAATGGTGATGTTGGCTCAGGCAAAACAGTGGTGGCTACGGTGGCTGCCTTTAATGCTGTGGTGGCTGGTTTTCAAGTGGCTTTGATGGCGCCAACAGAAATTTTAGCCAAACAACACTTTAAAACTCTAGAAAATTTCCTAAAACCATTTAAAACCAAAATTGGTTTGATCACCGGCAAAGAAAGTTTTTTGGAAGAAAAAAAAGTCAAGAAAAAAGAAATTTTGGAAAAAACTAAAGAAGGCCAAATCAATTTGCTTATTGGGACACATGCTTTAATTCAAGAAGAAGTAGAGTTTAAAAAACTGGGTTTAGTTATTATTGATGAACAGCATCGCTTTGGCATTGAACAAAGAGCCAAATTATGCCGCAAACAAAAATTTACCCCTCACCTACTTTCTATGTCAGCCACGCCCATTCCCCGCACCTTAGCTCTGACCATCTACGGCGATTTAGATTTATCTTTAATTAAAGAAATGCCGGCTGGCCGAAAAAAAATCATTACTCGCCTTGTTCGACCCGAAGAAAGACAAACAACTTACGAATTTATTAGACAAGAGGTAAAAAATGGACGTCAAGTTTTTGTCATTTGCCCGCGGATCGAGCCAAGCGCGAAAAAAAATAACGAAGAAGAAAATCTACCTCTGCCAGATTTGATTGATGAAAGAAAATTGGCTTGGATTGAAGTTAAAGCAGTTAAAGATGAGTATGAAAAATTAGCGAAAGATATTTTCCCTGATTTAAGAATAGGTATGCTCCACGGCAAAATGAAAGCATTAGAAAAAGAAGAGGTTTTAAAAAAATTTAAAAATAGAGAAATTGATATTCTTGTTGCAACTTCAGTGGTTGAGGTGGGAATTGATTTTCCCAATGCCACAATTATGATGATTGAGGGCGCTGATAAATTTGGCTTAGCCCAACTTCATCAATTTCGCGGACGGGTTGGCCGCGGCGATCATCAATCTTATTGTTTCTTATTCTCTGAATTTGTTTATAATCCGCGCTTAAAAGCCATGACTTTATATCAAGATGGATTTGCTTTGGCAGAAAAAGATTTAAAATTAAGGGGCCCAGGCGATCTAACTGGTTTAAGACAATGGGGCGTGCCTGATTTAGTTATGGCTTCTTTATTAACCGACCTAGAACTAGTAGAAAGAGCTAGACAAAGAGCCAAAGAGATTTTAGAAAAAGATTCTAATTTAGAAAATTATCCTTCGTTGCGCGAAAAATTAATAGAATTCCAGCAAAGAATTCATTTAGAATAATTTTATTCTTTTCTTAATTTTTCAGTAACCCAAAAATCTAAACGTTTATTGAGGGCTAAGCGGGTTTGCGACTCTAAAGCGGGAAACGAACCAAAAACAATTAAAATTACTGGCAATAATAACCACTCCAGAACCACCGCCACTGATTTCCAGCGACTAATCTTTTTGGGTCGGGGTGGCAAAAGAAAAAAATTAAGCAGAGCAGAAACCAAGATACCAAACATTGCCAAAGTCATTAATAGGCTGGTCAAACGGGGAAGATTATAAGATAAAAGGCTGGCTTGAAAACTGATACCGCCCAAAATCAATGGCAGCCAACCAAAAAAGAAAATAATTAAAGCAGTCACTGCCCAAGAACAAAAACCATCTAAAATAATCAATGATTGACGAACTTTCTCGCGCCAAGGAATTTTTTTGTTTTGCAAAAATCCATAAAGCACATAAGGAATATTTTCACAGCCCCAACTCCAGCGTCTTTGTTGTTTATATTGGTTAATAAGTGTCCGAAAAAAAGTTTTAGCCATTACCGCATCCATAGAAACAGGATAATAAAGAGGAATCACTCGGTAATCACCATTGTAGAAAAAATAGGATTTCCAAAAAATTCGCGAATCATCAGAAACTAAATTATGCGGATAACCAACTTCTTTTAAAACTTTAAGGGGTTGAGCGTGCGAGGAATAACTTACCAATTGTTCTGGCCTCTCTTGCTGAATAATTTGCCAAAAAGTGCCAGAAACAGCCACCAAGCGAGAAAAAAAGGATACCTGCCAGATATTATTGGCATAAACCGGAATCGGCTGGTAACTTGATTTTAATGGTTGTTTATTTGTTAAATAATGCCAAGTTAAAATTGCAAAATATTGAGGAAATGGTTTGGTGTCAATATCAAAATTAGAAACAATAACTTTCTCATCGGAAAGACCAATTTGTTCAATTAATTCTTCTGCCTTCTTGACTGCCCAAGCAACATTAGATCCTTTGCCAGGAAACTCGCCAGGTAAATTTTGAGGATGAACTGTGGTAATAAATTTAAAAAATTGATTAGCAAATTCCTTTTCAACCTTCCTCAATACCGCCCTGGTTGTTTCCCCACCTCGTTCCTCGCCAGTTAAGATAACTATTATTTGCTCTTTGGGATAATTTACTTCGACCAATGATTGAAGCGAAGAACGAATAACTGCCATATCTTCGCGATAAAAAGGCAAAATAACTAAATGATAAATATCCTGCCAATGATTAAGTTTTTTTACTTTAGCCAGCCAATCAATTGAAAGATTTTTTTTCATTAAACGATAGCCAGATATTTGATGCAAAGATAAATAAAAAACTTTAATCAACCAAAAACAAGCGAAAAAAATAACAAAAAAGGCGGCAATTCGCGGCGCCAACCATGATAAAATAAAGATCAATAAAAGAAGGTCCCAAGAAATAAAACCAGGCAAAATCTCAAAACAACGATAGATTATTCTTTGAGTATGGTTAGATAAATCACTGGCTGAAGCCAAATTAAGATAGTCTTTCATCATGTGGCCCCAACCGGATTTGAACCGGTGTTTTTGGGATGAAAACCCAATGTCCTAGACCGGGCTAGACGATGGGGCCAATTTAATTTACTTTAATTGAAAAATTGAAAAAAATCAATATTTTAGATACGATAGAGGATATAAAAAATATTTTTAAATTTATGAAAATTTTAGCCATTGATACTTCTTGTGATGACACGGCTATTAGTTTAATTGAAACAAAAAAAAGAAAAATAAAAATTCTTGCTGATCTTGTTTCTTCCCAAATAAAAATCCATGCGGCTTATGGCGGCGTCTACCCCTTTTTAGCCAAAAGAGAACATCAAAAAAATTTACCCATTGTTTTAAAAAGGGCCTGGCAAAAAGCAGGAATGACTGAGAAAAAAATTGACCTAATTGCCGTCACTATTGGACCAGGATTGGAACCTTGTTTGTGGACGGGAATAAATTTTGCCAAAACCTTAGCCAAAAAATTAAATTTGCCCATTGTGCCAATTAATCATATTGAAGCCCATATATTCGCGAATTTTATTCACGATAATTTTCAAAAAATCTTTCCAGCCATTTGTTTAGTTGTTTCTGGCGGCCATACTCAATTAATTTTGATGCGCCAAATTGGCAACTATCAACTTTTAGGCGAAACCAGAGATGACGCAGCTGGCGAATGTTTTGATAAGACAGCAAGAATTTTAGGTCTGGGCTATCCCGGTGGCCCGGCCATTGCCGCGACAGCGACAAAATCTAAAATTCCAAATTTAAAATTTAAAATTACCTTGCCCAGGCCAATGCTCCAGCAAAAAAATTATGATTTCAGTTTTTCCGGTTTAAAAACAGCTGTTTTATATGATTATCAAAAAAGAGCGCCGGAAATTAAAAATTCTCTAATATATCAACAAATTATGTGCCGAGAAATTCAACAAGCCATTATTGATGTTTTAATCAACAAAACTATAAGAGCAGCCAAAAATTTTAAAACCAAAAGTATTATTTTGGGTGGAGGCGTAGTGGCTAATGAAGAATTAAGAAAACAATTCAAGAAAGCGTCGCGGTCAATTATGCCAAAAATTCATTTATTAATGCCGCCAAAAAAATTCTGTACTGATAATGCCGTAATGGTGGCCATAAACGCTCTTTATCATTGGCCAAAGAAAAAAACTAAAAAATGGCAAAAAATAAAAGCCGAAGCCAATTTAAAGTTATAGAAAAAAAATAATTAATAAGATATAATTAATATATAATTGCCAACCAATTTGGTAACATTTAATCGCTCGGACGCCTTGCCTCAGG
>JBNAUV010000019.1:0-8189 GCA_049700655.1 Minisyncoccales bacterium
AATTTCAGCCATTTTAGAGGATTTTTGATTTTTTTACCCATTTTTGAATATAAAATAAGGGCGAGGTCGCGAGCCAAAGCGAGCGACCGAGCCCCCAAAGAGAGAACTAACGAGAGAATAGAAACAACAGTGAAACTGTATATAGTCGGGGGTCAGGTTTTGAGGTTTTTTTGTCTTGATTTATGGATTAAATTTGGTAAGATGATAGAGAAAGTTTGAATTGGTTTAGTTTGAGCACCAAAAGGAGTTTGGGGGCCTATAGTTTAGTGGCAGAACGACGCATTTGCAATGCGTAAACGGCAGTTCGATTCTGCCTAGGTCCACCAAAAGCAAAACTAATCATATGGTAAAAAGAATTTCGCCAGAGCAACAAATTGAAGAATTATTGACCCGCGGGGTTAATGAAATTATTGAGCACGACCATTTAAAGAAGCGTTTGCTTTCGGGCGAAAAATTGAGAGTTAAATTAGGCATTGATCCAACCAGCCCCAATATTCATTTGGGTCGGGCGGTAACGCTTCTTAAACTAAAAGATTTTCAGCAGCTCGGACATCAAATTGTTTTTATTATTGGCGATTTTACCGGAGTAATTGGCGACACCTCTGATAAACTTAGCGAACGGCCCATGCTTTCAGAAGAAAAAGTTAAACAAAATATGAAAACTTATCTTGAACAGGTGAGCAAGATTTTAGACATAAAAAAAACAGAGGTTCATTATAATTCCCAATGGTTGGCTAAATTGGGCTATGCGGAGATTAGTCGACAAGCCAATCAATTTTCTTTGGCGGAATTTATTAGTCGGGAAAATATTAAGAAAAGATTAATGACAGGCGCGCGAGTTTCCTTGCGGGAAGTGTTATATCCTTTGATGCAGGGCTATGACAGCGTGGCGGTTAGGGCTGATGTGGAAGTGGGCGGTTTAGATCAGAAATTTAATCTTTTGGCTGGCCGGCAGCTGCAAAGATATTATGGTCAAGAGCCGCAAGATATTTTAATGATGAATCTTATTTTGGGCACTGATGGTCGCAAGATGAGCGCGACATGGGGCAACACTATTAATCTGGGTGATCAGCCAGAAGAGATGTTTGGTAAAGTAATGAGTTTGTCAGATGATCTAATCATTAGTTATTTTGAGCATTGTACGCGGGTGCCAATGGAGCAAATTCAGAAATATAATGAGGAATTAAAAAGGGGCACAACCAATCCGCGTGATATTAAAATGGAGTTGGCTTACGAGATTACCAAGCTTTATTGGGGTGAAAAAAAGGCGTTCTTGGCAAAAGATTATTTTATCAAGGTTTTCCAAAAAAAAGAGATACCATCGCAGATTCGGGAGGTGAAACTGGCTAATAAAAATATTGTTGAGGTGCTGACATTAAGCGGTTTAGCCAAAAGCAGAAGCGAGGCGCGGCGTTTGATTCAACAAAAAAGCATAGAAATAAACGGCCAAACGATAACTTCAATTGATGAAATTGTCAAACCCGGCAGCGTGATTCAGAAGGGGAAAAGGCATTTTGTAAAAATTGTTTAAAAAAGTTTTCCGCATAATTTTGCTTTGTTTATTTTCTGCTTATGGTATAATAATTTAATTAAGGCCTGTTTAACCAGGCATTAAAGGTCGACAAAAATAAAATAATATTAATTTAATTTTTAATTTATGGTTTTAGATTGGACAGAAATCACCTTGCAAACTTTTCAAAATACTTGGCAAGGATTTCTTAATTTTTTGCCGCTTTTTATTGTGGCAGTTATTATTTTTATTATTGGTTGGTTTATTTCGGTTGGTATCGGTAAATTGGTGACAGAAATTTTAAAAAGAATTAAGTTTAACCAACTTTTTGAAAAAGAGGCCTGGCGGGCGGCTTTAGAAAAGGCAGAAATTAAAGTTGACGCTTCGGCTTTTGTTGGCGCGATTGTTAAGTGGATTTTGGTGATTTTATTTCTTTTGATTGCTGTAGAAATTTTGGGATTGGTTGAGTTGGCTGACTTTTTGAAAAGCGTTTTGAATTATCTGCCCAATGTTGTTGTGGCGGCTTTGATTTTTGTGGTGACAGTGATTCTGGTTGATATTGTGGAAAAAGTGGTGCGGGCTGGCGTCGAGAGCATTAAAGTTGGTTATGGCCATTTGGTTAGCGTGATAGTTAAATGGTCAATTTGGATTTTTGCCATTTTGGCTATTTTGCATCAATTAGGCATTGCCCGACCATTTATGGAAACGTTGTTTACCGGCTTGATTGCGGTCTTGGTGATTGCCGGCGGTTTGGCTTTTGGCTTGGGCGGCAAGGATTTAGCGGCTGAACTTTTGCAGGATTTAAAGAAAAAAGTTAAAAAATAATAAAAAATTATTTCAGGCCTGATTCAAGGGGTCAGTTTTGGCGCTGACCCCTTGACAGGATATTTAGATTTGCTAAAATTCAAAACATGAGAATAATAAGAATAATTAATGAGATGAATAAAAGAAGCGATTAAATTTCTGGACATTTTTTTGTTCAGAAATCGCTTCTGGGGAAGCGATTTTTGATTACTCAGATGATTTAGGAAAGTTCATTGACAAATTAATAATAGAGAGCCGTAGAAAAATTTGTAATTATTAATTACTAGTTCAGTTTTAATTGGGTTTTTGCGGTTTAGAGGCAAATGGTGGATGCCTTGGGAGATTGAGGCGATGAAGGACGTGGCGTGCCTGCGATAAGCCTCGGGGAGGTGGCTAGCAACCTTTGATCCGGGGATATCCGAATGGGGAAACCCAACGCAAGTTATGTTGCGTTACCATGTTATATGGAATAACATGGAGCGAACCTGGGGAAGTGAAACATCTCAGTACCCAGAGGAAAAGAAAACAATTCACCGCATCTCACTTTGTTCGATGCGGAATGTCTAATTTCTAATTACTAATTTCTAATAAATGTCTAATGTCAAAATGTCCAATGTCTAATTATTTTTTAGTCATTTGGTCATTAGATATTGGGATTTTATTAGTCATTAGGAATTAGGAATTAGGAATTCCACCGCACCGAGCGAAGCGAGGTGCGGTGGTCATTCCCTTAGTAGCGGCGAGCGAACAGGGAAGAGCCCAAACTCAGCACATAAATTTATGTGCTGGGGGTTGTAAGAAGATAACGTCGGGAGTATTTGTTATCGATACAAATACTTCTGAGGGAGAGCATTTAGGCGAAGCTTGGTTAGAAGAATGACCCTGGAAAGGGCAACCAAAGAGGGTAATAGTCCCGTATTCAAAAACCGCTTCGTGCTCCTTGTTGTCTTTCTTGAGTACTTCGGGGAATGAAAACCCTGAAGGAAGCAAGTCGAACTAACCGACTAAGGCTAAATACTCAATCTCACCGATAGTGAACCAGTACCGTGAGGGAAAGGTGAAAAGCAGGGAGGTGATCCCGGTGAAATAGAACCTGAAACCATTTTGCCTACAAGGAGTCAGAGCCTTGTGCTTCGCACAAGGAATTCCTAATTAACCTAATTCCTAATTGAGCTAATCAATGACCAATATCTAATGACCAATGACCCGACAAGATAAAAAATTAATGTTTGATTATTGGGATTTGATTATTGGGATTTGATTAGAAATTAGAAACCGAGCCCCGCTTAAGCGGGGCGAAGGTGAAGAAGAGAACGAAGTTCTCTTCGCCTATTAGAAATTTCTTGCGCGAAGCGCGAGGTAATGGCGTGCTTTTTGCAGAACGAGCCAACGAGTTTAAACATATAACTAGTCTAAGTCCTTCTGGGACGGAGGCGTAGGGAAACCGAGTGTGAATAGCGCGGTTAGTTATATGTTTAAGACCCGAAGCCAGGCGAGCTTGCCATGACCAGGGTGAACCCCGCAGAAATGCGGGGGGAGGCCCGAACCCGTGAGCCGTGCAATACTCTGGGATGAGTTGTGGCAAGAAGTGAAAAGCTAATCGAGCTTGGTAATAGCTGGTTCTCCCCGAAATAGCTTTAGGGCTAGCCCGGGAATTAAAATACTATGGAGGTAGAGCACTGAATGGAACTACGTGGATTTTTCCAGTTTTTCCAATCAAACTCCGAATGCCATAGTATTCTACCCGGAGTAAGACCGTGGGGGCTAAGCTCCATGGTCAAAAGGGAAACAGCCCAGATCTTCATCTAAGGTCCCTAAACTAAGCTAAGTGCAAATTTAAGGAAGTGGAATGCCTGAGATAGTTAGGAGGTTAGCTTAGAAGCAGCTATCCTTTAAAAAGTGCGTAACAGCTTACTAACTAAGGCGTTCTGCGCCGAAGATTTAGCGGGGCTAAGCTTAGTACCGAAGATAAGGAATCTTGTGCTTCGCACAAGGAATTCCTAATTAACCTAATTCCTAATTGAGCTAATCAATGACCAATATCTAATGACCAATGACCCGACAAGATAAAAAATTAATGTTTGATTATTGGGATTTGATTATTGGGATTTGATTAGAAATTAGAAACCGAGCCCCGCTTAAGCGGGGCGAAGGTGAAGAAGAGAACGAAGTTCTCTTCGCCTATTAGAAATTTCTTGCGCGAAGCGCGAGGTTGGTAGGGGAGCTTTCTTAACGCAGTGAAGCCCTTCCGTAAGGTCAGGGTGGAGCGTTGAGAAGTGAGAATGTTGGCCTGAGTAACCGCAATCCCGCTGAGATAGCGGGACACCGAAAACCCAAGGTTTCCTTGGCAATGACCATCAACCAAGGGTTAGGCGGGCCTAAGGCGAAGCCGAAAGGCGTAGCTGATGGACAGCCGGTTAATATTCCGGCCCTGCCATTGTGTTTCATTAGAGTGACGAAGAGTAGTAGCTTGGGCGAATTATTGGATTTTCGTTTGCAACATAAGGAGAAATCCAAGTGTTGTGAAAATTATCTCCTTCGGGAGATAAAATTCAAGTGAGCGCTCTTCCTAGAAAAGCTTTAATGAGTTAACGCAGTGGCAACCGTACCGCAAAACTGACACAGGTGGGTTGGTGTAAGTGCACCAAGGTGAACGGGTGAAACCTCGTTAAGGAACTCGGCAAAAAAGCGGTCGTAAGTTCGCGATATGACCTTCCAGCACCACTTTTTGGTTTTAAATGTTATAATATGAAATATGTGGTTTTTATACATTATTAAACATAATAAAACCAAAGAGATTTATATCGGTAAGACAAATAATTTAACTAGAAGATTAACTGAACACAATAGAGGCGAGTAAACATCTACAAAAAGAAAAGACGGTAAATGGATTATGGTATATGTGGAAATATATCGTAGTAAAAAAGATGTTGACGCAAGGGAATTAAGATTAAAACCACATGGCAGAGCAAAACAAGAACTTTTGAAAAGAATACAAAATAGTTTAATTATTTGAAACCAAAAAGTGGTGCTGGACGCAGCGAAAGTTTCCCTGGCGACTGTTTATCAAAAACACAGGTCCCTGCTTAACTCGTAAGAGGATGTATAGGGGCTGAGGCCTGACCAGTGCTGGAACGTTAACGTTGTCGGTCCTTGTCTTTTAGGCAAGGGCTGAACGACCGAAGCGCCAGTGAACGTCGGCGGTAACTATAACCGTCTTAAAGTACCGTAATCCCTTGCCAGGTAAGTTCTGGCCCGCAGGAAAGGCTTAACGACTGGGGAACTGTCTCAACGAGGCGCCCGGTGAAAAGGCAATACCGGTGAAGATGCCGGTTACCTACGGCTAGACGGAAAGACCCCGGGAGCTTTACTGCAATTAGGTATTGAATTTTGATATTGGATGCGTAGCGTAGCGGGGAGGCGTTGAAGTCTCGCTTTCGGGCGGGATGGAGCCGTCAATGAAACACCCGTCTTTCAATATCTTTATTCTAATCTGTCCCACCAAGACAGTGACAGTGCTTAATGGGCAGTTTAAGTGGGGCGCTTTTCTCCTAAAAGGTAACGGAGAAGTTTATAAGGTCGGCTAGGCACGGATGGGAATCGTGCTGGTCGTGCAAAGGCAAAAGCCGGCTTGACTGCAAGGCGGATATGCCGCGCAGGGAGGAAACTCGAACTTAGTGAACCGACCATGGTTAGTAGAACCGTGGAAGATCATCAGTCAAAAGCTACCCCGGGGATAACAGGCTGGTAGAGCCCGCGAGTCCACATCAACGGCTCTGTTCGGCACCTTAGCCAAAAGGCATTGGGGTGCTATGACAGTAATGTCATATAAAATAGTGACCCAAAACGGTGGACACCCATTAAGAAATTGATAGAATAAACTTATATGGGCAATACCGTGGGAAGTTTAACCCACTTTCAAAAATCAGTAATTATTGGTTGTATTTTGGGTGATGGCTATCTTAGAAAACTGCCAGGAAGAAAGAATGCTTTTTTAGAAGTTAATCATTCGATAAAAGCTAAAGAATATGTTTTTTGGAAGTATTCTCTTCTGAAAAATATTTGTCTGTCTAAACCAACCATAAGAAAGATTGATTTGACCAGAGTGGCTATAAGATTTTTTACCAGACAACATCCAGAAATTACTAAGCTGTATGAGAAGTTTTATCAAGATGGCAAAAAGGTAATTCCTGTTGGATTCAAGTTGGATCCTATTTCATTGGCTGTGTGGTATATGGATGATGGCAGTAAAACTAAAAAAGGTGATGTTTATTTAAACTCTCAACAGTTTGAAATGAAATCGCAAAGACGACTTTTACACGCTTTAAGAATGATAAAAATTAGAGCGAGATTAAATAAAGACAAAAAGTATTATCGGATTAGGATTTATAAAGAAAGTATCCCGCAATTTTTAAGAATGATTAAACCCTATTTACATCCATCTTTTTCTTATAAAATAAGTGGGTTAAACCCTGTAGAGACTCACCAAGAAAAAATTGGTGGAGCTTCTTAAAAGCAAGAAGCTAATACGGTCACCTCCTATAAAAATAAATTTTATGGGATGAAGGTATAGTCCTATTTACCAGAAAAAAAGGTAAAAAGCGATGTCGGCTCATCTTATCCTGGGGCTGGAGAAGGTCCCAAGGGTTGGGCTGTTCGCCCATTAAAAAGATACGTGAGCTGGGTTCAAACCGTCAAAAAAAGAACCATTAATATCGAGGATATTCACGGCGGCTTGTCGTCGTAAGACGGCTTGAATAAACCGACTCATATCGGTGGAGTCCTTGCATTTTAACCTGTCAAATTGTTAGGATAATACCGAGGGAAGTCGCCTATGAAAAAATCTGTTGGTACAATTGATTAAGCGTTTTCAAAATTTAAATTATTCAAAAAAACGCAAAACATAGGTTGACCCTGTAGAGACTACACGTCGGTCTCCAATTATGATTTTAAAAATCATAATTGGATGGTGGTATAGTCCGACACTCTTAGTAATAAGAGAAAACAGTATGCGTGAGACAGGTTGGTCCCTATCTACCGTAGGCGTTGAGTCCTGAGGGGAGTTCTTCGTAGTACGAGAGGACCCGAAGGAACTGACCTCTGGTGTACCAGCTGTTCCGCCAGGAGCATTGCTGGGTAGCTAAGTCAGGATCTGATAAGCGCTGAAAGCATATAAGCGCGAAGCAGACCCCAAGATAAGGACTCTTAGATTCCCTGAAGATGACGGGGTTGATAGGCTGCAGGTGTAAGCGTCGTAAGGCGTTGAGCCGAGCAGTACTAATAGATCATTAAGCAAACCCAATTTAACTGAACTAGTGATTAATAATTACAAATTTATCAATATTTAATTGAGATTTCTGGTGGCAACTATACTGAGGTTGTCCCACCCGATTCCATTCCGAACTCGGCAGTGAAATACCTCAAGGCCGATGATAGTGGTTTATCCGCGAAAGTAGGTAGTTGCCACCAGAAATCTCAATAAAAAAATCACTCTTGAAGAGTGATTTTTTTAATCTCTTTTGTTAAAAACTACTCCTCTTCATCCAGATATTCATCTTCTTCATCTAATTCATTTTCGTCTTCTTCATCAAGGTTCTCTTCTTCATCATCTTCATCATAATCATCATAATTTTCATCATCCGACCAGACATCCATTTCAGTCCATTCTTCGTTGTTAGCCAGAAGCAGCATAGAAATTTAATATTAAATTTTTACATTGTTGTTTAACTTGCGACCTTTTTAAAAATGAGTTTGATTTTTAAGGAAATTTATTAATTAAAATAGTATATTAAGACCAAAATAGATGTCAAGATCTAATCGCCCGCCTAAGATCAAAAACATTTTGGAAAACTCCAGGGTTTAAAACCTATGGAGT
>JBNAUV010000020.1:0-8054 GCA_049700655.1 Minisyncoccales bacterium
AAGCCCTGTTTTTAATTTGGAAAAAACAAAAAAAGCCCATCGCTGGGCAATTTTTTATCGCCAAAGGGGCGATTTTTTGGTAGAATAAAACATATGACCGAATGTAAAAAGGAAGAAAATTTAAAAGATTGTCCTTGTACTTGGCCAAGTTGTCCAAGGAAGAGAATTTGTTGTGAATGTCTAAGACATCACCGAGAAAAAGGAGAATTACCGGCTTGTTATTTTTCAAAGGAAGCTGAGAAAACCTATGATAGATCAATTGAAAATTTTATTCGCCACCAAAAATAACCAACCCCGTAGGCCCCGCCCTCTTTCCGAGAGGGCGGGGCCTACGGGGTTGGTTTAGGTTTTAATTCCGGAGCAAATTAGAACACTTTGAGGCTTGAAGCACCGTGTCAAACGGTGTTTTAGGTTTTTCTGCCCGCCGCGGCAGGCGGCGGGCAACTCAAGGCAAGTTTCGTTTAATTAATTTATTTTGTAAAATTTGTTATAATAATAAAAAATAAAAGGTCGAAGAAATTGAAATAATAAAAATTTATGAAAAATATTGTAACAATTATTTTAATTATTTTGCTTGTAATTGTTGTAGGGATGGCAGCTTATCTTTATATGAATAGTCAAAAACAAAACACTGAAATTCAAACTCTGAAAGCAGAGATTCAAACCCTGAGAAATGAAAATGAATTATTAAAAGAAAAAACAACAAAAGCGCTATCTTATGCTGAATATACAGATGTTCTTATTTTTCCCTTTTTGAAAGATATGGGCGTAACGCCTCGTTTTAATTTTACAAATGAAATGTTGTGGATGTTTGATCTTGAAAAAAGGAGCAGTTCTTTTAATGATTCGGAATTGAATGGTTATATAGAAAGAATGAGATCGCAGGACCAAAAAGCATTTGGTTTAATTCTCAATTGGGCTCTAGAAAAAATTGAAGAGGCCCTTAAATAAATATTAAATTGTCTATAAATATAAAGATGAAAGAATGATATCTGAAGAATTTTGGAATAAATTTAAATCTGCGAAATTATTTGTTCTGCTTTTTTGATTTTTAAGGAATCTGACCAGCAATATTAGTAAAGAGTCAGGTTTAAGACCATAAAGTTTGTTTAAAATTTACCGATTAACCCTATAATAATTTCTTGAATTTTTAATAGATTGGGTTTATTCTGAAATAAAGGTTGAGTTTTTAATTTTTAATATTTAATATTAATATAGGTATGATAAAAATAGTGGATAATGATATTTTGCGCGAGGGACAGAAGATTGGTTATATTGATGGTAATGATATTCGGGATCAGAGTGGTCAGAAATTGGGTTATTTTACTAGTGATACGGTTTATGACGCGATGAGTAGGGTGGTGGCGCGCTTAAAAGACAATTATGTCTTTATTGGTAGCCGGCAAGTTGCTTTGCAAGCAGTTTTAAGAAAAGTAATAAGTAATTATTATTCCAATATTGCCCGCGCGGCCGTGGCAGTATTGTTTGGCGAAATATAATAAAAATATTTTTTAAAATTATGAAGATTGTTAAACAAACCGACAATTTAATAGTGCTTAAAGAACTTAAAGAAAAGTAATACCCCTTGGTGGTTTAGTGTAATTTTCATTTTGACTGGCTTGTCGCCTATTTTTTAGGCGCTGTTATTTTTACAGGTTAATTGAGAAATTTATTCTAAAATTGAGAGATTTATTCTAAATAAGATATTAATTTAGCCAGTATAATTATTATTTTTTTAAAGATCTAAATCCCGGCTCTCTTTATTTTTTGCCCGCGAGTTGTGGGGTTTGTTACTTTTAGTTTTTTTGGTTTCAGTTTATACTTTAATTAAGATGGGGCGACGTATTTCTCCAATTATTTATATTCTGGTTCTAATTATAGTTTTGGTTCTGGGTATTTTGATTGGCCAGAGTTCAAACAAACAACCAATCAATTTTAATCAAGAGACAAGAAGTAATAATATAAATGAAGAAACGTCTTTCAATGGTGATCAGAAAAATGAAATCATGTCAACTTCGTCCCCGATTAACTCAATTCAGTCAGTTAAGGTGATACGGGTATTAGACGGCGATACCATTGAAATTGAAGACGGACAGCGAGTTAGGTATCTTGGTATTAATGCTCCTGAATCAGGGCAGCCGTTTTCTACTGAAGCCACTCGCGAGAACGAAAGGTTAGTGGCTGGCCGAACTGTTAATTTAGAGTTTGATGTACAAACCCAAGACCGTTACCAAAGGTTACTAGCTTATGTTTGGGTAGGCAACAAATTGATTAATGAAGAAATTGTTAGAAATGGTTATGCGGTCAGCGAAACAATCCAGCCCAATGTAAAATATCAAGATTTAATATTAAAAGCAGAACAAGAAGCGCGAACCGCTTGTCGTGGATTGTGGGCAGGTCTTTGTTCTCAAAATCAAGATCAAGAGAGTTCCTGTATTAAAATTGTTAATATCAATGCTGACGCGCCGGGCAATGATAATGAAAATAAAAATGGCGAGTGGATTGAAATAAAAAATAGTTGCGTACAGGCCATTCCTCTAAAGGGTTGGCTTCTTAAAGATAGTTCAGCCAGCAATAAATACGAATTTAAGGATTTTACGCTTGAGGGTTCAAAGAGTGTTATTATTTATTCAGGTTGCGGACCAGATACTTCAGACAAACTTTATTGGCAATGCCCAGAGGGTCGTTACGCGATTTGGAATAATACCGGTGATCACGCTTTTCTTTACGATCTTAATGGCAATTTAGTCTCTGATTATCAATATTAAATTTATGAATTTTTCTCAATATACCAACAAAGATATTCCAGAGATATTCCAAGAGTTGAAAACCAGCGAGCAGGGATTGACCGAGAAAGAAGCAAAGGAGCGGCAAAAGATTTATGGCTTTAACGAAATAAAAGTAAAGGAAGTCGGTTTGTTTCAGATTTTTCTGCGGCAATTAAAATCGCCGTTTTTTTATTTACTTTTTATTTCTGTCTTTGTTTCTTTTTTAATTGGCGAAGAAACGAATGCTTTAATCATTTTTATCTTTCTTTTAATTAATCTCACCCTTGGTTTTTCCCAAGAATCACGTGCTGTGAAGGCAGCCGCTTTATTAAAAAAGTATGTTCCTTTAAAAGCGCGCGTTAAAAGAGAAGGCAAAGAGAAATTAATTGATCAAAGATTTTTAGTGCCAGGTGATATTGTTTTATTAGAGGCTGGCAATATCGCGCCGGCTGATTTACGGTTAATGAAAGTAAAAAATTTTTTAGTGAATGAAGAAAGTTTAACTGGTGAATCAGCGCCGGTAAATAAAATAACTGAAAAACTACCACAGGTTGTTAATCAAATTTTTCAAGCCAGCAATATTGTTTTCATGGGCACAGCAGTCGTGAATGGCGAGGCTGAGGGAGTGGTGATTAATACTGGCCGGCAGACTTTTTTTGGCGAGGTGGCGAAATTAACCACTGAAAGTGAACGTCAAAGTATTTATGAAAAAGATTTATTATGGTTCTCCAAAATTATTTTAAATTTAGTCGTTTCTTCGATTTTAATAGTTTTTATTGTTAATCTAATTATCAAAGGCACCACTGATTTTTTTGATTTTCTCATTTTCTGCATTGCTTTAATTGTGAGCATTATTCCTGAAGCCCTACCCGTGGTTGTAACTTTTGCGCTTTCGCAAGGCGCCTTATCTTTAGCCAAAAATAAAATGGTAATGAAGCGACTTTCAGCCATTGAAGATCTAGGCAATATGGAAATTCTTTGCACTGATAAAACCGGCACCATCACCGAAAACAAATTAACCGTAGCTGAAATTTTTTCTGATGATAAAGAGAAATGTTTATTATATAGTTTGCTTTGTTCAGCTTTGGTTGTCGAGGAAATTGAATCAACTGGAAGTTCTTTTGACTTAGCTCTTTATCAAGCAGCTTCATCAGATATTTTAGAAAAATTGAAAAAATTTAAAACCTTGGACGAAATTTCTTTTGACAATAATCGTTTGAGAACCAGCGTATTAGTTAAAACACCAGAAGATAAAAACCTTTTAATTATTAAAGGCGCGCCTGAAGTAATTTTAAAACTTTGTTCTCAAGCCAGATTTAACGAAATGATGATTGGCATAAAAAAAGAAGGCGAAAATAGGCGGCGGGTTTTAGGCGTGGCCTATAAATACTTATCAAAAACAAATTATACTGAAGCTGATGAAAAAAATTTAGAATTTTTGGGCTATATTTCTTTT
The DNA here is from genome assembly GCA_049700655.1 of Minisyncoccales bacterium. Taxonomy (GTDB): domain Bacteria; phylum Patescibacteriota; class Minisyncoccia; order Minisyncoccales; family RBG-13-42-11; genus JBNAUV01. Next base: position 4,225 of record JBNAUV010000020.1, read on the forward strand.
TTTGATCCTTTAAAAAAGACAGCCCAAGGCGCAATTCAAATGGCCAAAAAATTAAATGTGCAAGTAAAGATTTTAACCGGCGATACAGCTGAAGTGGCGGGCGCGGTGGGCAAAGAAATCGGTTTAGTGGCTGATGCGCGAGAGGTCATTTTGGGCGAAGACTTAGAAAGGTTAGACCTTGATGAATTGGCTCGGGCTTGCGAAAAATTTCATATTTTCGCTCGTTTGTCGCCTCAGACAAAATTAAAAATTATGGAAACTTTGCAGAAAAAATTTGAAGTTGGTTTTCTGGGCGAAGGTATTAATGATGCGCCCTCATTAAAAATTGCCAATGTAGCCTTAGCGGTGAAAACTGGCGCTGATATTTCACGCGAGGTAGCTGATATTATTTTGTTAAGAAAAGATTTAAAAGTTATTGTTCAGGGGATTAAAAAAGGAAGAAATATTTTTGTCAATATTAATAAATATATTAAATGTACTCTCGCTTCTAATTTTGGCAATTTTTACTCAATGGCCATTATTTCATTTTTTATTTCCTTTTTGCCGATGTTGCCCGTTCAAATTCTATTAGTTAATTTACTTTCCGATCTTCCTTTAATTATGATTGCCACTGATAAGGTTGATATTGAAGAGCTAAGAAAACCAAAAAACTATCGTTTAGAACAAATGATTAAATTGATTATTTTATTAGCTATAGTCAGTTCCATTTTTGATTTTATTTTCTTCAGCATTTTCTATCGGGCTGGCGCCACTATTTTACAAACTGCTTGGTTTATAATGAGTATTTTAACTGAAATTGCCTTAATTTTTTCTGTTCGGACACGTCGTTTTTGCCTCAAAACCAAGAGACCCAGTTTGGCTTTGGTTCTTGTTTCTTTATCGGCTATTGGCTTGACCATTTCTTTGCCTCTTACTCAATTTGGCCAGCAATTTTTCCAATTTGCTCCATTGACAATAAAAGGATTATTAATTATTATTATTTTAGTTTTTGGCTACTTTGTTCTCAGCGAAATTGCTAAATTGCTTTATTTTCGTCATTGGCTTCCGCGAAATCAAAAGCAACTTTTGGCCAAGTAAAAGCGTTCTATTATAATAGCACCTTGTCAATTCCCTTTGGGTCATTAAAAAATTAAAGGAGGTGAGAAGAATGGCTTCTTATTTAGATGAGCAAAAAATTTGCGATAAGTGTCAGCAGGTCGGAGTAAGGATTTTTGAATATTATAATAATGAAGAATTAATAGAAAAATGGTATTTTTGTCCGCATTGTTGGTTTACTGGTTTGATTTTTAAAAAAAATGGAAATCATAGCGTAAAATGTCCGAAATGTCAGGCAGTTATGCGGATAGATGTTAATGGTTGGCGATGTCCCAATTGCGGGCAAGTAGTTTATGAATCCTTTTTTGAACCCGACCCATTTAAAATTTAATTTTTAAGGCAGGATTTTTATCCTACCTCTTTTTTTAATAAAATCAGCAACCCATTGGCAAGTCATTGCGTTTTATTTATAATGGTTTTAGAAATTATGGATTTAACCCAAGAAAAAGAATTAATTAAAAAAGCAAAAAAAGAGCCAGCAATTTTTGGCCAACTTTATGATGAATATTATCAACCCATTTTTGGTTATATCTTAAAAAGAGTTAATGATTTGGAAATTGCCCAAGATATTACCTCAGAAACTTTTTTAAAAGCTTTAAAGAATCTTTGGCGATTCCGTTGGCAGAACAAACCATTTTCCGCTTGGCTTTACCGGATTGCCAATCATGAAATTGCTAATTATTTTCGCAAGAATAAACCAAAAATAATTTCTTTTGAGCAAGTGCCAGAATTATGGTTAATTGAGAATCCCAGCGAAACATTAAATTATCAAGAATTTCTTAACTGGCAGGAGAAAATTCAGCAATTGCCCATTAAATACCAAGAAGTGATTATTCTGCGTTTTTATGAAGATAAATCAATTAAAGAAGTAGCTGAGATTTTAAAAAAGAAAGAGGGCACAGTGAAATCTTTGTTGCATCGGGGATTAGAAAGATTAAAAGCAACTTTTTGCCAATAAAAAGCGTTTCTTTAATAGAGGGGCTGTAAAGCCTCTCGCCAAGGTCGAAAAATAAAAATTAATCTTTCTTAAAATATCCAGTTAATTCAATGAAACCAGAAGATTTAATTAAAAAATTAGAAAAAATGAACCAGGTAAAAATAAACTGGCAACATCCAGCCATTCAAAGTCATCAACAAAAATTAAAAATGACTTTGCTTAATACTGGATATTTTAAGGAATCAAAACTTATGTTTTGGACTAAAAAATTAGCGCCAGTAGGCGTGGCTTTGGTTCTGGCTTTGGTGGTTGGTTTTAATGTGTTGCAAGCCAAACTGCAGATAGCCAGAGCTATGGAGGTAGTGGAAAATGACGAGCAGATTCAGGATGTAATGCAAGAAAAAGGCATTGAAGTGAAAGATGTTAAGATTATTGATAACAAGCCCTATATTTTATTTGGTTCAGTTGAGGAAATGCCGGGCTGGTGGGGCAGTTTAACCCCTGAAAGCAAACTTTATTTCTTAAAGGGTTGGGGGAGAGTCATAAAATTATTTTTAGTTCTAGACCCAGTAAAAAAGGCTGAGTTGGAAGAGAAATTTGCCAACGAGGATTTGTGGGTAGTTAAGAAATTATGCGAAAAAGGCGAAGAAAAGAAATGCGAGAAAGCTCAGAAGCTTTTAGAAAAATTCCAAAAACGAATGGAAAAAGCTTTAGAAAGAGCAGAAAAAGCCAAAGAGAAAGGCAAAGACGTGCAAGCGTTGATTGAAAAATTAAAAGAGAATCAACTTCGGCAACAAGAGGTTTTAGCCAAAGTTTTAGAAAAAGCGCCGGAGTCAGCTCGGGAAGCGATTTTGAAAGCCATGGAAAGATCAGCTTTGGGTTTAGAAAATGCCATTCAGAGAATTCAGGGCGAACAAAAAGGCGAGGAATTTAGAAAAGAATTTCAAGAGAGAGTTCAAGAGCGTTTGCAAAATGTGAACGAAGAAACGCGTTTAAGAATTAAAGAAAGATTAGAAAGCAGACGTCATCGACCAGCCACAACCTCAGAACCGACCACCACTTCTGCTGAAGAAGAAACAATGCCTGCAACTGAACAGCAAACTGAACAGCAAACTGAACAGCAAACTGGACAGCAAGCTGAATAAGTTGAGCAGTCAGAACAAGAAAACGCAACTGAGTAAATTGAGTGAAATTGGGCCAAGAACTTGGCGGCTGAGCCGCCAAGTTCTTTATTTGATTGACAATTTTAAATTTGCTAAAATAAAAATAAGCAAGCATGAATTTTTTAGAAGTTATTAAAAATCGACGCAGTGTTAGAGAATTTGCCAGACAGGCAATTTCCGAAGAAATGATTGATCAGTTAATTGAGGCTTTAATTTGGGCGCCATCAGCTGGTAATTTACAAGCCAGAAAGTTTTATTTTGTTTTTAACAAGGAGATAAAAGAGAAATTGGCACAGGCCGCCCTGGGTCAAGATTTTATTGTTCAAGCTCCTTTAGTGGTGGTGGGTTGTCTGGATAAAAAAATCAGAAAAAAATATGGCGAACGGGGAGAGAAGATTTATGGCATTTGCGATGTGGCCATGGCCATTGAAAATTTAATGTTATTGGCTCATTCTTTAGGTTTAGGTAGTTGCCCAGTAGGTGCTTTTGATGAAAGAGAAGTAATAACCATTTTAAATTTGCCAGAAAATTTAAAACCAATTTTGCTTGTGCCAATCGGTTCTCCAGCGGAAAAGCCAGTTGCGCCCAAAAGATTAATTAAAAATCAGGCAGTGGAATTTGTGAAATAATAATTG
>JBNAUV010000021.1:0-7904 GCA_049700655.1 Minisyncoccales bacterium
AGGCGGGCGGAAGGGGGGTTCGGTCTTTGCCCTTCCGCCCGCCGAGCCCGTTAATGAAATCGGTTCGGATTTTTTCAAATACACACCGCCAGTTGGAAAATATCTTTGAAGAGATTTTTTAAGATTTAATCACGGGCAAAGACCAAACCAATGATTTTTTTAGCGCCAGATTGTTTTAATATACGGCTGCACTCAATCATTGTTGCGCCAGTGGTGTAAACATCATCAACCAAAATGATGTTTTTATTTTTAATTAATTCTTTATTTTTTATAAAAAAAGCATTATTAATATTTTCTTTTCTAGCCAAACCAGTTAATTCAATTTGTGGATAAGTTTTTTTAATCCTTATAAGGCAATTGTTAATCACTGGTAATTTAAAAAAGGGCGCTAAATTTTTACATATTTCTTCGGCCTGATTAAAACCGCGCCATTTTAATCTGCTCCGGTGCAGCGGGACTGGCACTAAAACAAAATTGGCCAAATTATTAACATTGATTTTGGGATGAAATGCTGGTAGATTGTCCATTAATTGAAAATGCTTTATAATTAAAGAAGAAATGGTTTGGCCAAGTTCTTTAATAAAGGGTTCGTATTTGAAATTTTGGATTAGATTTTTGGCCAAAGGATTTTGGTAATTAACTGCAAAAAACAAATCAGTTAAAAAAGAGACGCGCTGGCCGCGATGAAAGCCAGTTATTTCCAATAATTCTTCGCAATCAGGACAAAGATAAATACCTTCTTGGCGGCAGTTTAAACAGAATTTAGGAAAAAGCAGATCCAATAAAAAATTTTTAATTTTTGACAGCATTGTCAGTTGAGCTGTGGATAAATAACTCGCTTGAATAATTTAATTGTGTTATAATTCAATTATAAATAATTGGTAATAAAAATTTAATATGTGGCTATTTTCTTTATCAAAATTTTTAGGGGTTGATATTGGCAGTTCCCATATTAAAATTGCTGAGGTTTTTAAATCCGGTCGGCGCAAAAGATTAAATAATTATGGCTTTTTGCCTGCCGCTTCTTTTTATGAAAAACCATTCCGAACTTTTGAACAAAATACTTTTTCTCTTTCTAATCAGGAAATTAGTCAAGCCATCAGGGCAATTATAGAGGAAGCGGGCATGAAGGCGCGAAAAGCTATTTTTTCTATTCCAGACTTTGCCACCCTTTTTGCTGATTTTGAATTGCCGCCAATGACCAGAGAGGAATTGTTTGAGGCAGTTAAATACGAAGCCAGACAACACATTCCCATTCCCTTGGCGCAGACCTCAATTGATTGGCAGATTATTGAAAGTAAACCAGTTGATAAAAAAAGATCAACCTTTAAAATTCTTTTGGCTGCTGTGCCTAACGATATTGTTAGTCAATATCAAGAAATTGCCCGCCTTTCTCAATTGGAACTATTCGCTTTGGAAGCTGAAGCATTTAGTTTGATTAGAGCCTTGGTGAGGGAAAATGAAAAAGAGTTGATAGCGATTGTGGATATTGGCATTCAAAGCAGCGCTGTTAGTATTGTGGAAAATGGTGTTTTAAAAATATCTCATAGTTTTGATATGTCAGGCAGTCGTTTGGTAAAAACCGTAGCGGATAGTTTTAATCTCACCCTTACTGATGCGGAGAAATTAGTTATTGTTTATGGATTGCAGGAAAATAAAGAAATTAGAGAAATTTTGTTTCCTTTGATTGAGGCTATTCTAAAAGAAATAGAAAAAGTTTTAAATGAATATCAAACAAAAAATAACAAAAAGATTCAAAAAATTATTTTGGCTGGTGGTTGGGCTTTATTGCCCGGTTTAAAAGAATTTATGGCTGAGAATTTAAAAATAAATATAGAAATTGCCAATCCTTTTGTCAATGTTGCTTATCCGTCAGTTTTGGCAGAATCATTAAAGAAATTAGGCCCCAGTTTTGCAATTGCTATTGGCGCTGCTTTAAGAGGTTGGAGTAGGGGTTGATATTTTTAAATTTAATTTTTTATATTATAATAATTAAATAAAACAATAATAATAAAACTATGCCTCAATTTATAACCAAAGAAGAGCCAAAACCAACCATTGGTTTAACTATTTTATTAGTTTTTTCTCTTATTTTATTATTAGGAGCCGGCACAGGTTATTTTATTCTTGATAAATTAATAAAAGACAACGAATCAGTTAAAAAAAGTTTAGAAGTAAGTATTACCCAGAAACAAACTGCTGATAGGATTGCCCTAAAAGAAGAGATGCTAAATTTAAAAAGGAAAATTGATAATTTTAGTTATTTAGTAGATCAGCACCTAAATGTCAATCAGGTTTTTGAGATTATTGAGAAAAATATTCATCCCCAGGTTTGGTTTACCAAATTTGACTTGGAGCCGCGTTTAAACAAGGTAGAACTTGAAGGTGAGACGCAAGATTTTACCACAGTGGGACAACAAATTTCGCTCTTCCAAAAAGAGGAAAAAATTAGTCAAGTTAATTTAAAAGAAATTTTTATTACTAAAGAAGGAAAAATAGGATTCAAAATTTCTCTTTCTTTTGTTCCTGATATTTTTAAATTTTAAAATTAAAATTAATTTAAAATTATGGTTAAAAAAATTATTATTGTCATCTCCTTATTTTTAGCCCTGGCTATTGGTTGGTTCTTTTTATGGCCGCAATATCAAGAATTAAAGAATGTTCGCCAGGAAATTAAGAATAAACAAGAAGAATTACAAATGATTGATAACTATTTTCTTAAATTAGAGAAGATTAAGAGCGAGTTGGCACAATATTCTTCTGAAGATTTAGCTAAATTAGATTCTGCTTTGCCCACTAACCCCGGTTCTTATTTACCCGCGCTTTTTAATTATCTTCAGAAAAGCGCCAGCCAATACGGTTTGGTTTTAAAAGAAATTAGTAGTGCCAAAATCAATTCCTTGAAAGAGCGAGCCAATTTGTCCGAGGTTGTCTTTAATATACAATTGGTTGGCTCTTATTCTTCATTAAAAAATTGGTTGTCGCAAATAACTAAATCAGCCAGAATTATTGAGATAGAGGACCTTTCTTTTGCTTATGAGAAAGTAGCAACTACAGAGCAGAAAAAAGAAGTTTCTGAGCCATCTTTTACTTTTAAAATAAACCTTAAAACATTTAGTTATTAATTAAATTAAATAAAAAATAAAATAAAAAATATATGGCTGCTACTTTTACTACCGAGAAAAAAAGACAACAAATTTTTATTGTCGTATTTATTTTAGTGGTGATAGCGATTGGCCTTGTTATTTGGCAGGGATATTTTAGACAAAAAGAAACAACAGTCACGCCATTTACTTCTGTTTCTCCTTGGCGCGAGATTGAATTTAATTTTCAAAAATTAGAGCGACTAAAGGATTTTTCTCCTTTCCAAGAGATTGAAGAATGGCTTAAAGAAGTAGGCAGAGAAAATCCCTTTCAATCTTATTAAATAATCGCTTTTTGATTTAAAAAGGACATGACATTAATTCAAATTTTGGTCAAAAAGAAATATTTAGATAAAGAAAAAGCTGCTTCCTTAGAACAAGAAATTAAAGAATCAGGCCAAAAAGAAGAAGAGGTGATTTTACGAGAAGGCATTGTTCCGGAATTGGTTTTATTCAATCTTAAAAGCGAAGCGCTCAAAATTCCGCTAAAAGAAATAGATCCAGACCAGGTTTCTTTAAAAGTATTAGAATTGATTCCTGAAGAAACAGTTAAGTATTATCAGATGATTCCTTTGGCTAAAGAAGATAAGTTTTTAGAGGTGGGCATGGTTTATCCCGAGGATCTGAAGGCACGCGAGGCATTAAAATTTTTAGCCCGACAGGGAAATTTTGATTACCGTATTTATTTAATTACCCCGACCATTTTTAAAAACCTTTTACGCAGATATAGTTCTTTGAAAAAAGAAGTTGGCGTGGCGCTTGAAGAATTGGAAACGAAAATGAAAGAAGAGGAAATAAAAATTGAGCCATTGGCGCCGGTTGAGTTTGAAAAAGTGGCCGAAGAAGCGCCCATTGCCAAAATGCTTAATGTGATTATAAGACATGCGGTTGAAGGAAATGCTTCTGATATTCATATTGAGCCAACCCGAGATAAATTAAGAATTAGATTTAGATCATTGGGTATTTTGCATTCTTCATTGTTTTTGCCGTTAAAGGTTCATCCAGCCATTGTGGCTCGGATTAAAATTATGTGTAATTTGAAAATTGATGAAACGCGCATTCCGCAGGATGGCCGTTTTTCTCTTAAAATTGACGATCGGCCAATTGATTTTCGTGTGTCTACTTTCCCCACCACTTTGGGAGAAAAGGTGGCTATTAGGGTTTTAGATCCGGCAACAGCAATTAAAACATTTGAAAATTTAGGATTTGAAGATTGGAACTTGTCGGTTCTGAAAGAAGGTATTTCGCGACCCTATGGTTTAATTCTTTCAACCGGCCCAACCGGTTCAGGCAAGAGCACGACGCTTTATGCTATTTTACGGTTATTAAACAAGGAAGAGGTGAATGTGGTGACATTGGAGGACCCGGCTGAGTATTTTATTGAAGGAATTAATCAATCCCAAGTTAGACCAGAAATTGGTTATTCTTTTGCTTCTGGTTTGCGCCAGATTTTAAGACAGGACCCAGACATAATTATGGTAGGCGAGGTGCGAGACGAAGAAACAGCTTCTTTGGTTATTCATGCCGCTTTGACCGGCCATATTGTTTTATCAACCCTTCATACCTCTAATGCAATTGGCGCAATTCCCCGTTTAATTGATATGGGCATCAGACCGTATTTAATCTCGCCCACCATCCAATTGGTTATTGCTCAAAGATTGATTCGGCGATTATGTGATCATTGCAAAGAAAAAGCTAGACCATCTCCCAAATTAGAAGAATTTATTTTAGGAGAAATTGAAAAATTGCCTTCCAGTGTAAAAAATTCATTAAAAATAGAAAAACCTTTAATGGTCTATGTTGCTCGGGGTTGTCCTCATTGCGCCAAAACAGGCTTTTCTGGTCGAGTCGGCGTTTTCGAGGTTCTAATTATGACGCCTTCATTGGCTGAAATAATTTTAAAAACTCCTTCAGAAGCAGAAATTAAAAAAGAGGCTGACCGGCAAGGTATGATTACTATGCAACAAGATGCTGTTTTAAAAGTATTAAAAGGCATTACCACTATTGAGGAAGCATTAAAAGTTGTTGCTGAAAAATAATAAAAATTTAAAAATAAATTAATAATTTAAAAATATATGAAACAAAAACAAATTTTATTAATTGAAGACGACGCTTTTTTGGTTGATATTTATACCACCAAATTCAAAGAAGCGGGTTTTGTTGTGGAAGCGGCCGAAACCGGCGAAGAGGCCTTTAGAAAATTAGAAAAAATAAAACCCGATTTGATTCTCTTAGACATTATTTTGCCCGGCATTGATGGTTGGGAAATTCTAAAAAAAATTAAGTCAGACCCAAAATTAAAAGATATCCAAATAGTTATTCTTTCTAATCTTAGCCGCAAAGAAGAAATGGAAAAAGGAATGAGCTTGGGATCAGTTAAATATTTAATCAAAGCCAATTATACGCCAAGCGAAGTAGTGGAAGAAATTAAGTCGCTTCTTAAATAAAAATTAAAGATTAATTTAATTATCATTAGAAATTGAAAGTATGAAATTTAATTATCAAGCGCGCACCAAAGAAGGAGAAATTCGTTCAGGCACCATTGAGGCTTTTTCCCGCGAATCAGCCGTTAGTTTCTTACAAGAACAAGGCCTATTTGTTACTTTTTTAGAAGAAGCCGAGGCGCCTTTGTATGCCCGGCGTTTGGAAATTTTTGAGCGAATCAGTTTTAAAGAAGTGGCTTTGTTTTCGCGCCAGTTGGCGATTATGGTGCAAAGCAAAATTACTCTTTTAGAATCATTAAAGGCCTTGGCTTATCAGACCAGAAATGTCGCTTTTAAGGATAAAATTTTTAAATTGGCGCAAGATGTGGAAAGCGGTATTGCTTTTTCTCAGGCCTTGATGCGATTTCCCAAAATTTTCTCTCCTTTTTATGTTGCTATGGTTAAATCAGGCGAAGCAACTGGCAGACTTTCCGAGGTGTTGAATTATTTGGCTAACCATTTGGAAAAAGAATACCGCCTCAATAGCCAAATTAAGGGCGCTTTTGTTTATCCGGCCTTTGTCCTTTTTGTTGTGCTAATAGTTTTGGCTTTGGTTATTTTCTTTGTTGTGCCTAATTTAATTAGTGTTTTAAAAGAGACAGGACAGGCAATGCCTTGGATAACACAAATGATTGTTGGGTTTAGCGATTTTGCTAAAGTTTGGGGCTGGCTGGTTTTAATTATTTTAGTTTTGGCGGGCTATTTGCTTTTCAGATTTTATAAAAGTCCGACTGGCAAAGAAATTTTTGACCCTTTATTATTGAAGATTCCGGTGATTGGCGGTCTTTTAAAAATGGTTTATCTCAATCGCATTGCCGAGAACCTGTCCACTTTAATTGCCGGCGGATTAACCGTGATTCGGTCGTTAGAAATTGTCTCAGAAATTGTCGGCAATCTTTGTTATCGCGAGGTAATTTTAAAAGCGCGCGAAGAAGTTGGCCGGGGCGAAATGATTTCAACTGTTTTACAGCGCGAGCCAGCCTTGTTTCCCTCTATGTTTATTCAGATGGTTATGACTGGCGAGAAGACCGGCATTTTGGATAAAACCCTAATAAATGTTGTCAGTTTTTATGAACAAGAAATCGAAGCCACTATTAATAGTTTGATTAGAATTTTAGAGCCGCTTTTGATTATTATTTTGGGCTTTATTGTGGTTGGCGTTATTTTGTCAGTTTTATTGCCGCTTTATCAAACTATTAGTTTGTAAAATTTATAATAATATAAAAAAACTAATAATATAAAAAAACTATGTCTTTATCTAATCAACACTTAAAACAAAAAGGTTTTACTCTAATGGAGCTTTTGGTAGTGGTGGCTATTATTGGTTTATTGGCAGCCATTGTTATGACCAACGTAATTACGCCGCGAAAAAAAGCGCACGATGCCAAAGGCGAGGCAGAAATTAGACAAATAATGACTGCTTTTCAATTAAAATATAGCGATGATGGGGTTTATCCGCGTTTAACTAATGAAAACGCATCATCAGCAGTTGACATTCCAGAACACAACACATCATTACAGCCCTACCTTGATGTTGTGCCCACAAGCAATGGCTGGGCCAAGTATCAATGGTATGGCAATGAGCAACAATTTTGTTTATTATTTAAATATGAGACCAAAAAAAGTAAAGAAGGTTATGATTATTATTATACTTGTAGTCACATTAATTGTCAGGTAAGAACCGAACCAACCTGTGATTGGGAACAATAAATATTAAAAATAAAAGGTCGTTTATAAAATTTTAATTAATAAATAAATCTATGAAACAAGACTTAATTAAAAAACAACGCGGCTTTACCTTAATTGAATTATTAGTGGTTATTGCCATTATTGGTATTTTGGCTGCTATTGTTTTGGTTTCTTTAAGCAGCGCGCGAGCCAAGGCCCGGGATGCGGTCAGACAATCAGATATCAGACAGATTAGTTTGGCTATGGAGATGTATTATGATGATAATGGTCAATATCCTGCGATAAGCACCAAGACAACAGTACCTCCTAATCTTGACCCCTATCTTAACCAAGTGCCTACAGGTCCTTCAGGCGCTGATAACTATCAATGGCTGAGCAATAGTGGTTGTCAACCAGAATATTCAAAATATTGTGTTTATGCTACATTAGAAACCAAAGGCGCTTGTTATCCTAATAATAGATATTTTGCTGCTTCAGAAAAGGGAACAAAAGAAATTTGTGGCACTGCTCCAGGAGGTGGTAATAATGGTTGTGCTTGTTGGTAATACTAATTTTCACCAAAACCGCTGGCCGTACGGCCAGCGGTTTT
>JBNAUV010000022.1:0-7842 GCA_049700655.1 Minisyncoccales bacterium
CCTGAGGCAAGGCGTCCGAGCGATTAAATGTTACCAAATTGGTTGACAATTATATTTTATATTATATTGGTTTGATGGTTAGGGGAAAGAGATTTTATCACTTGACAAGAGTTTTTGGTCCTGGTTATACTGAGTATAGATTATTGAGTATAATATCCCTAACACTCAATAAAATATCCAACGAACTATGCTAGAACAAAATAAAACCACTAAAATAAAACTACCTTTTTTAGATGATTTTCTTTTGGAGATTCAAACCAGAAACCTTTCAGAGGAAACTCTTTATAATTATGAAAGAGATTTAAAGGTTTTTGAAAATTTTTTAGATGAGATAAAGGTTCCTTTTGAAAAAATAGATAAAAAAACTATTCTCAATTACAAGGCCTATTTAGCGTCGCGCGACCGAAAAACAGCCAATACCCAGCCCGGCCAACGCCGCCTATCCAGTTTTTCAATTAATCGGATGCTTTCATCTCTTCGTTCTTATTTAAAATTCTTAATTGATACAGATCAGCCCGTTCCTTTACCGCCCAACGCAATCAAATTAATCAAAACAGAAAAAAAATTGCCCCGGGTTGGCGATTTTGAAGAAATTAAAAAGTTGCTGGCGGCGCCGCTGCAATTAGAAAAAAATCAAATCGTAGCCCTGCGTAATCAAGCTATTTTAGAAACATTTTTTTCTACTGGAGCCAGAATTTCTGAGTTGATTAATATTAAATTGAATGATATTGATCAAAATGGGCGTATTTTTATTAGGGGTAAGGGCAAAAAAGAAAGATTTGTCTATTTAACGCCGCGCGCCCAGAAATCTATTAAGAAATATCTAGCTGTCCGACCGGCAACAGAGTCGCCTTATTTATTTGTTCCCTATCGCGGCAAGAATAATCGTTTAAAAAATAAAAAAATTTCTGCAAACTATCTGCAAGACCGCATCAAAAAATATCGTGAATTATTGGGTTTAAATATTCCGGTAACACCCCATGGCTTGCGTCGGGCTTTTGCCACTTATTTGGCTGAAAAAGGCGCCAGCGTAGCAGCCATTCAAATATTGTTGGGCCACGAATCGCTCGACACCACAACTCGTTACGTCCGCGCCTCAAATCGTTTTGCTGAAAAAACATTTCAAAAATATCATCCATTAAAAGAATAAAATTATGAAGACTTTCAATATTAATGAAATAGTTAATGAGATTGGCTGCTTTGATTTGCAATTCAGAAGAGATGTGCGTCATCAACGACCTGGCGCGCCAGTTTATTATGCCTGGAAGGCCCAATTTGTCTTGGTTGCCAAAATTGATCAGGAAGAAACTTTTAGATTAGTGCAAAAAATCTTAAATTGCGGTCATCTTCACTTTTTAACTGATAAATATCTGCGTTATTCAGTTCAATCAATTGATGATTTATATAATATTATTGTTCCCTATTTTAAAACTCATCCTTTAAATGGCAAAAAGCAAAAAGATTTTGAATTATGGAGTGAAGCTATTGAAATTATCTATCAAAATAAGGGCAAACCTTTAAAAACCTGGCCGCGTCAGAGCTTTCTCCGATTAATAGAAATCCAAAAATTAATGCCCCAATATAAAACTAAAATAGTGAGAAAACCAAAATGGTTAAATATCGCCGAATCAATACTTGAACTTCTGCCTGAATAAAGCTATCTATAATTGCCAACCAATTTGGTAACATTTAATCGCTTGGACGCCTTGCCTCAGGGAGCAGGCAGTCGCCGTAAGAAGGTAATAAAAGGTTATATCTCCTGGCGCTGCTATATCTCGCCGAGCCTCCCAGACCCTTAACTGAAAGACAAGGCTTTGTGGCGGGCTCGGCTGCGATATGCACCCTTCGGCAAGATCGTCCTCGCTCTTTGGTTACTGAATTGGTTAGATAGTACATCTAATCTATAAATCTATAACTCTTTTTATATTTCTCTATACCCGTCTATAATAACTCTTTATTCCTTCTCTTTATTCTTTTTATTCTTTCTTTTTCTCTTTTTCTTTCTTCTTTCTCTTTTCTTTTCCCCTTTTTACTTTTCTCTTCCCCTTTTTACTTTTTAGTCTTTTATTTTATTCCGTCGCACAATAAATTAAGCAAAAAAAAGACAAAATTAGAAATACTAACTTATATATAAAAAGGGCTATTTTTAGCCCAAAAATCGCTATTTTAGGGGATTTTATTCAATCTAATACCCCCAATTTTGCCTTCCCTCTTTATTCATTCCCTTCCCTTCTCGTTCTTCTTACTATTTTGTATCTGTCGCACAATAAATAAAAACTATTGACCAAATCTCCGTTGTCGCTGACTATAATCAGTAAAGGCTGCTTCTAAATCTTCTTCAGTAAAATCAGGCCAATATTTTTTAATAAAATACAACTCAGAATAAGCGCTCTGCCAAATTAAAAAACCAGATATTCTTAATTCGCCGCTAGTCCTAATAATCAAATCGGGATCAGGTAAACCGGCTGTCCAAAGATGCTGGCTAATTGTTTCTTCGTTAATTTTTTTTAAAGGAATATTTTCTTTAATAATTTTTTTAATTGCTTCAACTATTTCCGCTCGACCGCCATAACTAATAGCTAAATTTAAAATACCTTTTTTATTATTTTTTGTTTTTTCTTCAGCCTGAGCAATAATTCTCTGAAAAGATTTATCTAATCTCTCTTTTTGACCGATTACCTGCACTTTAATTCCTTTCTGGTTAAATCGCCTGATGTTTTTCTTGTTTAATGATCTTTTTAATAATTTCATTAAATAACTTACTTCTTCTTTTGAGCGATGCCAATTTTCAGTAGAAAAAGCAAAAAGGGTTAAAATTTTTACTCCCCTTTTCAAACACCAATCGCCCACCTTAATTACTTTTTCATAACCCCGACGGTGCCCAACCAAAGTTGGCAGGCCTCGTTCTCTCGCCCAACGACGATTGCCATCCATAATAATGCCTAAATGATAAGGGATATTTTTCTTTGACTTCATAATTTTTAAATTATAGCAAATAATCGCTCTCTATTTCAATATTGCGTGGAATTAAATTAACCAATCGGTGCCCCCCAAAATAAACAATTTTAACTGCTAAACGAGCGAAAATAATTTTGGAGAAAAAAAATTTTTTAAGTTGTCGCCGATATTTAATAAAATCAGGGAAATCTTTTAAAAGAATACTGCTGGCTATCAAAGACCAAACCACTCCCCCACCCGACCAAGGTTTGGTCAAACCAATAGCGTCGCCGCAAAGCGTTATATCAGAATTCATCTTGGGCAAAACAAAACCCTGGGGAATTATGGCTGCTTTTAAATCCGATTCATTTGGTTTAATTTTATTCTGGTTTAAAAATTCTAAAAATAACTTTTTGGCCAATGGTGGCTGGCTAATAATACCATATTCTATTTTTTTGCCGCGCGGAATTTTCCAAATAAAACCTTGTTTTACTGGCCAAGTTTCAACGAAATTAGTTTTGTTATTTTTTGATTGTGAAACAAAATATTGAATACCCAAACGATAATTCGGCTTAACCAAGCCCAAACTTTTTCTTGTTGTTGAAGCAGCGCCATCGCAACCAATAATTTTATCAAAATAACCATAAACTCCCATTTTCTTTTCTAAAAAATGAGGAAAGGTGGTTAAATTAACTGGTTGTCCTAAAATAATTTTAGCGCCGCTTTTCTTTGCCAATTCGGCTACCAATCGATCTAATTGCGCATGATTAATGAGAAAAAAACGGCGATTAAACTTGATTTGTATTGTTTTGCGCGGAAAATGGATTAAACAATAATTAATTTCTCCTTCAATCAGGTTTTTACTTTCTGGAATAAAATCTAAAATTCTTTCTGAAAATAAACCAGAGCAAACTTCTTTGCCTATTTTTTCTTTTTTTTCAAAAACGACCACATTTTCTCCTTTTTTACTTAACTGCCAAGCTAAAAATAGCCCGCATATACCGCCACCAATTATAGCGATTCTCATAAATCTTGGAAATTTTCAAACTGAAGCGGTTCTTGATTTTGTTGCTGGGCAAGGATATAACCCAAAGCAAATGAAAATAAAGAAATCAAGATAACGCCAATCACTAAAATAATATCAGCCTGATAATGTTTGACAAAATTTTTTATTTTTGATAGCATAATGAAAAATAAAAAACTAAATTATGGCAAAAACTAAAGCAGCTGGTTCAACTAAATTAGGTCGCGATTCGCGCCCCAAATATCTGGGGGTTAAAATTTTTGAAGGTCAAAAAGTTAAAACCGGCAATATTATTGTTCGTCAAAAAGGAACCAAGTTTCTTCCTGGTAAAAATGTCAGATGCGGCCGCGACAAGACCCTCTATGCTTTAAAAGAGGGTGTGGTTTATTTCACTACCAAAAGAAAAAGATGTTTTGATAATTCGCAAAGATTGGTTAAAATTGTTAATGTTAAGTAACTATCTTATTGTAACTGCGGAAAAAAATTATTTTTCATGTGATTGCTTCTCAGGGCTGCTCTAATAAACTCTCTAAACAACGGATGCGGATTAAGCGGTTTTGATTTAAATTCTGGATGAAATTGAACGCCAATAAAAAAAGGGTGGTCGTTAATTTCAATTATTTCAGCCAAATTTCTTTCTGGATTTATTCCAGAAATTATCAAACCGCTAGCCATTAATTTCTTTCTAAACTCATTATTTAACTCATAACGATGGCGGTGTCTCTCTCTGATTAAGATATCGCCTTTTTTACTTCTTTTTTTGTCCCAATAATTTGTCTTTTCATAAATCGCATGGGCTAAAGTTCCCTTTTTAACCAAACATAAATACTCGCCCAACCGCATTGTGCCGCCATATTTTCTTTCTCCTAACAAACCCTTCTGTTCGGGCAGAGCGTCAATTACTGGATAACGACAGTGTTTGACAATCTCGGTAGTATGAGCATCTTTCATTCGGCAAACATTTCGAGCAAATTCAATAACAGCCAGTTGCATACCCAAACAAAGTCCTAAAAAAGGAATTTTATTTTCGCGAGCATATTTAATTGCTTTTATTTTTCCTTCAACCCCCCGGCTGCCAAAACCGCCGGGCACAATTAAACCATTAAAATTCTTTAACTCTTTTAATTTATTAATATTTTTCTCATATTTTTCCGCTGACAACCAAACCAATTCAGGTTTTACTTTATGAAACCAAGCAGCATGTTTAACAGCCTCAATTACAGAAATATAAGAATCAGCTAAAGTAAATTCGCCGGTTTCAAAATA
This sequence comes from Minisyncoccales bacterium, assembly GCA_049700655.1. Lineage (GTDB taxonomy): Bacteria > Patescibacteriota > Minisyncoccia > Minisyncoccales > RBG-13-42-11 > JBNAUV01. Next base: position 5,228 of record JBNAUV010000022.1, read on the forward strand.
TTTGCCAATAATGCCAATTTTGATTTTTTTCTTGGCGGTTTTAATAATTTTTACTAACTTTTGCCAATCTTTTAAATCTTTTCTTCGTTCTTTAAGCCCAAACTTTTTTAAAATTAGGTTTCCCAAATTATCTTTCTCAAAGTTAATAGGCACCTCATAAATTGATTCAATGTCTGGCGCTGAAATAACATCTTCTTCATGGATATTGCAAAAAATAGATATTTTATTTTTTCTTACCTGATCCAATGACGCTTCAGAACGAGCAATAATGATATCGGGTTGAATGCCGGCTGAATTTAATGTTCTAACAGCATATTGGGTTGGCTTCGTTTTCATTTCGCCAATCATCTGTGGCACGGGCAAATAACTTACTAAAATAAAAAGAATATCTTTGGGTTGTTGTAATTTCATCATTCTGGCTGCTTCTAAAAATAATAAATTTTGATATTCGCCAACTGTTCCGCCAATTTCTATTAAAACAAAGTCGGCCTTTGTTTTTTTAGCCGCTTGACGAATTCGCGCAATTACTTCATTAGGGATGTGAGGAACCACTTCAACGCATTTACCTTTGTATTCTAAATTTCTTTCCTTGCGAATCACTGCCTCGTAAATTGAACCAGTTGTCATGTAATTAATTCTAGTTAACTCTTCATTTAAAAATCTTTCGTAATTGCCAATATCCTGATCGCACTCTAATCCATCTTTGGTCACAAAAACTTCGCCATGTTCAATGGGGTTCATTGTGCCGGCATCAACATTAATATAGGGGTCAATTTTAATTGCAGTTATCTTATAACCTTTGCTTTGTAAAATTTTGCCAATGGAAGAAGTCGCCACGCCCTTACCGATGCCTGACATAACTCCACCGGCGACAAAAATATAACGCGCCATAAATAATTAGATATTTTAATCTGTTTCAGCCTTAGTAACTATAACCCTTACTTCGACCTCTAAGTTGTGTTCTAATTTAATTTTAACCGGAAACTCGCCGAGTTCTTTAATTGGTTCAGCTAAATTAACTTGAGTTTTCTTGATTTCAAACCCCATTTCTTTTAATTTTTCGGCAATTTTTTGCGAACCAATTGATTCAAACAACTGTTCATTCTCCCCTACTTTTACCGGAATAATTAGTTCTAAACCATCAATGGCCGAAGCCAATTCTTGAACCTTTTTTAATTCTTCTTCTGCTTTTTTCTGCTGAATTTCTTTTTGCACCTCTAACCATTTTAAGGCCTGCGGAGTTGCCGGTTTGGCCAATCCTTGGGGAATTAAAAAATTTTTGGCATAACCGTCTTTAACATTTTTAATTTCGTATTTCTTGCCCAAATTTGCTATGTCTTGAAGAAGAATTACGCGCATAATTTATTATTGTTATAATTTTATCTAATCTCTTTTATTATTTCAATGGCTTTTTCTAACTGCGGATCGCGGCCGGCTTCATAATCAGCGGCTGTCATCTCCACTTTAATATCCGGCTCCAATCCTTTATTGTTAATCAATTCTCCTTTTGGCGTCAACCAATTGGCTATGGTTATTTTCAAAAAAGAATTATTTTTTAATTCCACCAATTCCTGTACCGAACCCTTGCCAAATGACTTTTCTCCAATTAATTTTATTCCCCGATTATCTCGCAACGCGCCAGCCAAAATTTCCGCGCCCGAGGCTGAACCATTATTAATTAAAACCACCAAAGGATAAGAAATTAATTTGGCATTGTCTTTGGCTAAATAAAATTTTTGCTCCTGTCTGCCATCAAAATCCTCAATCGCCACCACTTGGCCTTTTTGTAAAAACCAGCTGGCTATCTCTTGCGCTACTTCCAAATAGCCGCCGGGGTTGCTCCGCAAATCTAAAATTATTTTTTGGACATCGCTATTTAAAATTTTAAAAGCAATCTCTGGAAATTCATAACTGGCTCTTTCAGAAAATTGATAAATTTTTAAATAAGCAATCTTATCGTCTCTAATCTCTAATTTAAAAGCCGGCACATCAATGACATCTCTAATTAATTTAATATCTCTTGCTTCACCCCATTCATCTCGATAAATAGTTAAGGTCACTTCTGTCCCTTTTGGCCCGCGAATCCAATTTATTGCTTCATCAATAGTGATTCCTTCAGTTGATTTGCCATCAATTTGTAAAATTTTATCGCCTGGCCGCAGGCCAACCCTTTGCGCTGGCGTATCAGCCAAAGGCGCCACCACGCGCAACTGACCATCCCTAATAGCAATTTCCATTCCCACGCCTTCAAATGTTCCTTTAACATCTTCTAAAAATTTTTTAGCGTCTTCTGGTTTCAAAAAAACCGTGTAGGGATCATCTAGGGATTTAATTAAACCATTGACCGCTCCATAAAGCATTTCTTGGGCATTAATTTTTTCTTTGACCGCGTATTTTTCTTCTATGGTTTTCCAAGCCTGCCACAAAAGCGACAAATCAACGTCTTCTGGCGGACAAACCGGACAAACAACTTGTATTCTGCCCAACCAAATACCTAAACCAAAAACGCCGAAAATAAAAATAGACAAACAAATTAAAACAAAAGTTTTCTTTAATCGCTGACTAATCATAGATTTATATAATTTACCATAATTAAAAATTAAAAACAAGTTATT
>JBNAUV010000023.1:0-4854 GCA_049700655.1 Minisyncoccales bacterium
TTTTATTTATTTTTAATTTTAATTCTTTAGATTATTTTACCATAACTCAAAAAAACAACAAACAACTATTCAATCTCGCTTGCCCAAAATTATAAACTTCAAAAATCCATATTTAATAAATAACCTTGGATTTTCCAAAATGTTGGTATCCTATGCCTGCTCTTGACAAAAATTTAACGATATGTTATTTTACTCTAAACTTAGCTCTTTGAAATATAGGGGACTTTTAAATAGAAAATAAACTACTAAAGAAAAAGGAGGTGTAGAAATGAAGAAGAAGAATAGGAAATTAAGGTTTTTTTGTCTTTTTGCTGCCTTCATAGTGTTTTCAGCGCCGGTTTTGGCAGAACAAAATTATTATTGTAAATTTGGGGGAGACCCCAAGAATACTCAACGGCCGTTGGGACCCAATGAATATTTTGTAACATTGACCAAGCCCTTACCAGTTTGGGTGGTGACCTGGGGTAAAAATTCCCATTCCAACCCATGTTATTTACCCGAGGATACGGAAGTGGCAGTAGGAATAGAAAAACTGCCGGATGGTAAAGAGCGCCATTGTTATAAATGGGTAAAAACCTGCGGCAATGATATTACTATGCCAAATGGAATTGATAGATATTGTTGGATAGTAACGCCAGCAGGAACCACTAATGGTAATAGAGCCCCTGCCTCTGGCCAAATAATTAATGGCCAAATAATTAAAATTGAGCCAGAGGTAATAAAAATCCTGGTCGAACAAAATCCGGCCACCACTGCACCAGTAACTTCCACATCACCTCCTCCAGAGCCAGAAAAAAAAGAAGTTAAAAAATCTGGATCTGGCATCTGGGGTTGGGTTGTGGCCGGCATCTTAGCCGGCGCTCTGGCAGGAATTTTACTCTCCCAAGGCCAAAACCATGATCATGACGATGGTCATGGTGGCAGCCCGCCTGGCGGAATAACTGTGCCACCTGGCGGCGGACCGGGTGGAGAAACTCGTTAGTTTTAAAGCAGGAAGGGGCCTCCCCTGCCTCTTCCTGCTCTCTATTTTTGGAGTTATAATAAGATGACTCTAGAAATAGGGAAAATAAAAAGTTAAAAGTTGAAAGTAAAAAATTATTTAAAAATTGAAAAAACCAAATTAAAAATTAAAAATTTGAAATTAAAAATTAATTATCTATGTTCAAACAATTTAATCAAACAATTAAATATGGCTTATATATTAGTGCTGTTTTAGCAGCTGTTTTAATACCAGCCAATTTAGTGCTGGCTCAACAATGTCCAGCCAATACTGAAGCCAGTACTACTCAAGCCATTTTGGTTGGCGAAATAACTAATCCAGGCAGTGATCCAAATTTAACTGTCTGGTTTGAATATGGCACCACTACTAATTTAGGCAATAGCACTCCGCAACAATCCCAAAATGGCGCTGGTTTGTTCTGTTATACCTTAACTAATTTAACTCCCGGAACCACTTATTATTACCGCGCCATGGCGCGTAATAGTGCTGGTTCTGATTCTGGTGAAATTAAAAGTTTTACCACCGCCACTCTTCCTCAAACCACACCCGCCACTCTTCCTCAAACCACACCTCAAGTAGCTGGCGCGGCTACCAATGTTTCTACTGGTCTGACTAATAATATCTTTTTAGATTCTTTCATCTTGCCTCTGTTGTCTACTCTTTTGATTATTTGGCTACTCCGAGCAAAAATTGTCAATTTGGAGCAATGGTTAGATAAGAAAAAGAAAACTCATCAACTCTACAAATCAGAAAAGCTATTAAATGATCGTTTAACTAAAATCAAACTACAAATTAAAGAATAATTATTTTAAAAGATAAATCTTAAATCAAAAATTAGCATAGTTTTATAATTTCACTTTACACCTCCTCATTTCTTATTTTTTTTTGACTAAAATCATAAATTATTTATAATAAATTAAAACTTAAAAATATGATTCAAACCAAAAACCTGGCTATCATGTTTACGGACATGAAGGGGTTTACGGTTAAAAGCGCTGTCTGCTCTCGTAAGCAGTTACATTACTTACTCGAATTGCAAGATCAATTGATTAAACCAGCCATAAATCAATTTGCCGGCCATATTGTCAAAACTATTGGCGATGCCTTTTTGGTCACCTTTGAAAGCCCCACTGATGCTGTTTTATGCGGTATGAAAATTCAAGAAAATATTTTAAACCACAATGCTCGCGCTGCTTCAATTGACCAAATTGACGTACGTATCGCTATTAATCTGGGTGAAATTAATATTAAGGATAACGATATTTTTGGTGAACCGGTCAATATTGCTTCGCGTATTCAAAATATTGCTGAGCCAAATGAAGTATATTTTACTGAAGCAGTTTATCTAGCTATGAATAAAAATGAAATTCCCACCACAGAAATAGGTTATCGCCGGCTTAAGGGCGTTCCTGAACAAATAAAAGTTTATAAAGTGCTAACTGAACAAACTAATTTAATTCGTACTAAATTAAAGAGACAACAACTTTCCCAAGCCAATGCTAATTTAGACAAAGATCAAGAATATCTAACTACAGGGGTCGCGCCGTCTTTGACAAAGGTACATATGGAAAAACAAAAGCCTGTTAAAAATTCATTTTGGCAAAAACACAAAAGAAAAATATTAATTGCGCTTTTCATACTTTTATTTTTAGTTATAGTTGGCAATGCCGACAAAAAGAAAAAACAACAACAAGAATCAAATTCGCTACAAAACCAAAATATAATGCAAAAATTGTTGGAATTTAATACAAATCTTAATCCAACTCCCCTACAAAATGCTGACCAAACAAAAATCAATGAAATGTTAGATCATTTAAGGCTTGTAACACAAAATCCACCTGCAAAATTTGTTCCCCAAATTACCAGCTTTATAGAAACACAATTAAAAAACCCAAATCTAACCCCGAAACAAATCGAAGAATTAAAAGCAATGTTAATCAAATTAAAGAATCTTTAGTTTAGTTTGATAAGATTTTTGACCGCATCAGCAAAAACTCTCACTCCACAAATCTCACTCCACAAACCAGAGATATTACAATATTCTCTGGTTTTAATTTTTTCACTCTAAATCTCAAATTCAACCACAGGTTTATCTCCTGGTTTTAAAACCTTTCTATAAATTTTGTCATCCTCAACTATCTCAATCCATTTAAAAATGGCGATTGGATGCTTGACAAGGAATTATTATGGGTGTATATTCATAATAAGCAGAAGTGGTCGAGCCTGCCATAATAAATAATTAACTTAATAAAACTATGCCAAGATTTGATGGAACTGGTCCTTGGGGTTTGGGTCCCGGCACGGGCTGGGGATTGGGTCCTTGCGGCGCTGGAATGGCTTGGCGCAGAGGCTGGGGACGAAGCTTTGGTTGGAGAAGGTTTTACACCAAAAAAGAAGAGGCGGAAGCATTAAAAGAAGAAGCTGAAGTATTAGAAGAAGAACTGAAAACAATAAAAGAAAGATTGGCTGAACTCAAGGACCAAAAATAAAACCCCGAAGCAATTTTTGCACCGCATAGCAAGAATTGCTATGCGGTGCAAAAAATTAAAAATTACAGAAACAGAAAACAGAAAAGAGATAACTACTAACATCAACATCCTTATAAACTTGAGAATGTAAGGATATTGTGTAAAATATATAATAATATAAATTGGATGCTACGGGGCAAGGAAGGCCAAAAACCCAGCCCCGCTGAAAGCGAAGCTGGGGCAACTCTCAGATTAAAAAATACCATTAAATTTTATAATTCAACTATGGTTAGACCGCGACTTTGCAGAAGAATAAAATTTAATCCTAATGTGACTTATTTTAAGCCTCAGGGCGTACCGATGAGGTTTCTTGAAATTGTGGAATTGACAACCGAAGAAATGGAAGCTTATCGCCTGCGCCATATCTATGATTTAGAACAAAAAGAAGCGGCAAAAAAAATGGCCACTTCCCAAAGCACCTATCAAAGAATTTTATATTCTGCTTACAAAAAAATTGCCGACGCTTTGATCAACGGCAAAGCAATAAAAATTGTCAAAAATTAATTTAAAGTTGGAAAATTTCTCTGGTTCCCAAAAGTCCCTCTTCTTAATTCCCAAAACTGTTCTTTCTAATTATCAAAGTCATTTTTTTCCTAATTCCCGATCCAAAAACTATTCTTGTTAATTCTTAATTCACAAATATCTCTAAATTCCAACAAAATCCAACGTCATACAACATCCTTACATTCTTAAGTTTATAAGGATGTTATTGTTGTTGGATGTTTTGGAACGATCTTAGAAAGCGGACAAATGTTTTGCCGTAGGGCGAGAGGGTATGTTCTACAAATTTGCCGCGGTATTTTTTATTGATGAGTCCTGCCTGATATAGCCGCCTGGTGTGTTCACCGATGGTTTTCTCATTTGCTCCAAGCGCCCTAACAATATCCTCAAGGGTCGTTCCTTCGCGTTCCGCAATTAGAAGCAATATCTCAATACGATAATGATTTGCCACTCCCTTAAGATGCCGCTCCATTTGTTTTGCCGTTTTTATTTTTCCCATATTTATTATTTATATTATTTTATTATTTATATTTTATATTATTACACAACAAACCAACATTCTCAAGTTTTTAAGGGTGTTATAAAAAAGACTGAATAAAGGATCAAATTGAATTAATGATCAAATTAAAATCAAGGTTGGAAAATTTCTTCGGGCAGAAAACGAACTTCTTTAACTTCCGGAAATTGTTTAGCCGTGGCTTCAATCTGAAACCACAAAATGCCCACCCGGCAAGCACCGCCAACTGTTTTATTTTGAGGATCATCAAATTCAAGAGTTAAAACTCCGTCTTTGAGAGAAGCACTTTTTAATGAAAATCCTTCTAA
>JBNAUV010000024.1:0-4284 GCA_049700655.1 Minisyncoccales bacterium
GAACCCGGGGGCAATCTACCTTAGTTAAAGTATATATGAAAGATTGTTTTGCGGGTTCGTACCTTGATTAAATTATATATGATACGAACCCAGGGACCAATCTAACCTTAATTTAATTATATATGATGAACCCCAGGGACCAATCTACCTTGATTTAATTATGTCAAAATTATTGAAAAAAAGCAATTTTTAAATTAAGATAATATATATGAAAATTCCTTCAGAAGTTCAGACAATTGTCCAAAAATTAAAAGAAAATGGTTACGAAGCCTATGCCGTGGGTGGTTGCGTGCGTGATGTTTTGCGCGGTATTGAACCAATGGATTGGGACATTACAACCAATGCTAAACCCAAAGAAATTCAAAAGTTATTTCCTGATAGTTTTTATGAAAATAAATTTTTGACTGTTACTGTTCAAACCAGGAGTTCTGACCCAAGGTTAAAAGAGGTTGAAATAACTACTTTTCGTCAAGAAGCCAAATATACGGATAAACGCCATCCAGATGAAGTCAGATTTGCTAAAACACTAGAAGAAGATTTAAGTCGAAGAGATTTTACGATTAATGCCATTGCTTTAGAAGTTTTGACAAATAAAATCATTGACCCTTTTAATGGCCAAAAAGATTTGGATAAGAGAATTATTCGGGCAGTGGGCAAACCAGAGGAACGTTTTAGCGAAGATGCTTTGCGCATGTTAAGGGCAGTACGTTTAGCTGTTTGTTTGAATTTTGTTATCGAGGAAGAAACGGCTGCGGCAATTAAAAAAAATGCTTTTTGGCTAAAAGCGATTGCCAAAGAAAGAATCAGGGATGAGTTTGTGAAGATAATTATGAGCGAGCGCCCAGCTGAGGGCATTGAACTTTTGCGAAAATTGGAGCTTTTGCAGCAGTTTATCCCAGAGTTGGCCGAAGGTTATGGAGTAAGTCAAAACAAACATCATATTTATGATTGTTATGAACATAGTTTACGCTCATTGGCTTATGCGGCTAAAAAAAATTTTAGCCAAGCAGTGCGTTTGGCAGTTTTATTCCATGATATTGCCAAGCCGCGGGTGAAACGGGGTGAGGGGGCAGACGCAACTTTCTATGGTCATGAAATAGTGGGCGCAAAAATGACAGCCCAAATTTTAAATCGATTGCGATTTCCCAAAAAAGATATTGAGAAAATTATAAAATTGGTCAGGTATCATCTTTTTTATTACAATGTGGGTGAAGTTTCTGATAGTTCAGTGAGACGGCTGACGCTTAAAGTGGGATTAGAAAATATGGAAGAACTTTTACAGGTAAGAATGGCTGATCGTATTGGTTCGGGCGTGCCCAAGGCAGAACCCTACAAGTTGCGCCATTTAAGGTATTTAATCGAAAAAGTTAGCCAAGATCCAATTTCAGTGAAAATGCTGAAAGTCAATGGTTTAGATGTAATGAAAGTTTTAGAAATTCAACCCAGCCGTAAAATTGGTCAAATTTTAGATATTTTATTGGGTTATGTTTTGGCTGAACCGGAAAAAAATCAGCGAGAATATTTATTGGCAGAAATTAAAAAATTGGGTCAGTTGCCGGAAAGAGAATTAGAATTATTAGCCCAAAAAGCGCAACAGGAAAGAGAACAGATTGAGATGAAACGTGATGAAATGACAAAAAAGAAGTATTGGGTAACTTAGAAAATTTTTAATTTTTAAGCCCAAATTTTAAAACATTCTGAAATCAAATATTATTTAAAAATTGAAAATTTAAAATTAGAAATTATTCTCGGGGTGTCGTATAACGGTAGTATACAGGGTTCGGGACTCTGTGGCCTGGGTTCAACTCCCAGCACCCCGACAATTTTTATTCTCTCATTCGGTTTTAATTTTTCTTCTTTAATTTTTCTTCACTAATTCTTTTTTTACCAATTCTTCTTAATCAAAAATTCTTTACATTAATCAAGAATCGAGCAAGATAAACCTGACGCAGATTTCAGCCATGGCAAAATAACACGTCTGGTTTTAAAATTTAAAAATTTAAGGTGATTGAGTAAAAGTTATATTTCCCAAAGTTATATTCCCCCACGAATAATATTTCCGATCTGGGCCGTATCTTTATTGTTTTCAGAAAACTTTAAACTAGTTTAACACTGGTAATTCTGGTAATTTCTGAATTCAACGCTCTTAAATGGGCTTTGTTTAAATTATGAACATTGTTTTCGCCGCAAGCGCCGGCGATCATTTTTATTTCTTCAGTGGAATTTCTGATAAAATTGGCGATTTTTTGGGCGGCTTCCGGGTCAAATTTTTTTCTTAATTCCGGATCTTGAGTGGCAATGCCCACCGGGCATTTACCGGTCCAGCAAAGTCCGCAATAGAGACAACCCATCGCTATCATTAAAGCAGTGGCGCAAAAAACCGCGTCAGCGCCCAAAGCCAAAGCCTTGGCAAAATCCGCCGCAGTGTTTAATCCGCCGCCAATCCATAATTCTTGTTTGGCCCTTCTTTTGTTTAAAATTTCTCTGGCTTTGGGCAAAATCGCCAAGGTGGGAATGCCCACTTCATTTAATATTACTTCTGGCGCCGCGCCAGTGGCGCCCCCTTTCCCATCAATGGCAATCACATCTGGATTGGCTTTAATCGCCAATTCAATATCTTTTTCCTGGCAAGCGCCCAATTTCAAAATTATTGGCGCTCCGCCAGTAATTTTTCTCAACCAATCAATTTTCTTTTTAAGATCTTTGATATTTTTAATATCTGGATGAGAAGCGGGCGAATGAATATCCTGGCCTATTGCCACATTTCTAATTTTGGCTATTTCAGGTGTTAATTTTTCTTTTGGCAATAAGCCGCCTTGGCCCGGTTTGGCTGATTGGCCGATTTTAATTTCAATAGCATTGGCTTTTTCCAAAATTTCCTCAGTAATGCCAAATCGTCCAGTAGAATACTGGACAATAAGCCTTGCGGCAAATTCTCTTTCCTCTGGCAGCATACCGCCCTCGCCCGTGTTGGCTATTGTGCCAGCCATGGTTGAGGCCTTGGCTAAAGCGATTTTGGCTTCTCGCGACAAAGCGCCAAAACTCATTGCGCCAATAATAATCGGTGTTTCTAACTCAATTGGCTTTTGACTATATTTTCCAATAACTGTTTTAGAGGAAATTTTTTCCTTAAAATAATCTACTGGCTTTTTTGCCAGTTGGGCTGGCGCAAAAACCAAATCAGCAAAAGAGATTTTGTCAATTTTTTTTCCTCGATTGCTGGCCATAGGCGGTTTATCGCCCAATCTTTTTCTGATGTCCTTGATAAACTCTTGTTCCATAATTATACAAACTTTGATTTTTTAACTTATCATTTTTTTATTTAAAACTCAATGTGTTCCAAAAGAAATTAACTTTTAATTAGATTTGTGCTAAAATTAGAAATAAGATTTGCAGCCGCCCTAAATCTTTGTGGGCCTATAGTATAATGGCAGTACGCTACATTCGCATTGTAGAGGTGTGAGTTCGATTCTCACTAGGTCCAAAAAAATGACGATCGCCGCCTCGCTCAAGCTCAGTCCCGGCCGAAGTTTATCCGTAGTTCTTTTAGTTAAAGTGGCCGAATTTATAATTAAAGATGTCTGAATAGATTGGACCAAGCAAAACCAGATGAGTCTCAACAGCTAAATATTTAAAAGAAAGATGAAGACGACCTTCTTTTTCCAAGCGTCGCACTGAAATAGGCAGATAAACACATCGTAATAAACCAAATTTGCCCAACTCGCTGGCCCTCTTAACATAATCATGGTCTTCAGCCAATTGTAAATTTTCATCAAAGCCGCCAATGGTTTGATGAATTTCTTTTTTAATAAAAATACAAGCGCCCGGCGCACGAGGAGAAATTTTTTTCATTAGTCGAAGATAAAAATTGGCAACATCGTGCAAAAACTTATCAATCTTTTTTTGGCTTAAGGGCTCAACCAAACAAGAAGCGGCCACTAAATTTTGTTTTTCTATTTCCTTTAGGGCTTTTTCTAAAAAATCTGGCGGCAAAACCACATCAGCGTCCAAAAAAAGCAGCCAATCGCCTTGCGCCAATTGAGCGCCCCGATTGCGGCCGGCCGCTGGCCGGCCGCCCGTCACTATTTTGGCACCAGCCCTTAAAGCAATCTCGCGGGTCGCGTCAGTTGAATGATGATCAGCCACAATCACTTCAAAATTAGTCAAGGTTTGTTCTTGCAATGACTTAAAGAGACGAGGCAAAAATTTTTCTTCATTAAACGTGGGAATAATAATACTTAACATATAATTGCCAACCAATTTGGTAACATTTAATCGCTCGGA
>JBNAUV010000025.1:0-3550 GCA_049700655.1 Minisyncoccales bacterium
AACATTAAAATTAACCTATTTTATTCGGGAAATTTTAAAAATTTTTCGGCAGACAAAAGCCCCGCCCGCCAGCTGGCGGGCGGGGCGGAAATCCCGTCTGAGAACGAAGAAAATTTAGTTTTCTCTAACGAATTAGAGTTCGCATCTAATACTACGAGTGCCCCTACCAGGAGTCGAACCTGGATCTATGGTTTAGGAATCCATCGTTCTGTCCGTTGAACTACAGGGGCTCCCATATTTTCGTTTAATAATATCTGCGAGTGACCGGGGTCCAGGTGTTCATTTTGCTTCGCAAAATGAACTATATTTTTAAATATCATATTTTTCACTTGTTGACAATCAAATTAAATGATAAAATTAACTATAACAAATAATTCGCAATTCGTAGATTAGTATATTATTCTTAAATTAGCATTATTATATCCTATGGAAAAATCACCCATTGTGGAAATTGTCAAAAAGGCCTGTCCGGCTGTTATCACCATTGTTATCTCCCGCGATCTACCTAGAATAGAAGGATTTTATTTTTTGCCCTATGGCGAACAAGAAATGATTGTCCCAAAAATGAGTAAGGACAAAAAAGAAAAAACAAAAATCGGCGGCGGCTCGGGTTTTCTTATTTCGTCTGATGGTTATATTATTACTTCCAATCATGTAGTGGCTGAAAAAGATGCTGATTATACTGTGATTTATGAGCCCAATAAGACCTATCCGGCTAAAATTATTTGCCGCGACCCAATCAATGATGTGGCCATTCTGAAAATTCCAGTGAAAAATTTTCCTTATTTAGAATTGGGCGATTCAGATAAAATAGAGTTGGGCGAAACTGTTATTGCTATTGGCAATGCTTTGGGTGAATTTCATGATACAGTCAGCACTGGCGTTATTTCTGGCATATCGCGCTATCTCACTGCTTTTTCCGGTTTATCTCGCCAAACAGAAATGCTGCGCGGCCTTATTCAAACTGATGCGGCCATTAATCCAGGCAATTCTGGCGGACCGCTGATTAATTTAGAGGGTAAGGTTATTGGTATTAATACCGCTATGGTGATAGGCGCGCAAAATATCGGTTTTGCCATTCCAATTAATTATGCCAAAAAAGATTGGGAAGAGGTAAAAAAATATGGTCGGGTCAAGCGGCCATTTTTGGGCGTCAAATACATTATTCTTAACAAAGAAATCGCTAAAAGAGATAAATTGCCAGTTGATTACGGCGCTTTTGTGGTTAGAGAGGTTTTGGGCGAATCAGCCATTGTGCCGGGCAGCGCGGCGGAAAAAGCGGGTTTAAAAGAATTTGATATTATTTTGGAATGCGAAAATGAAAAAATTACTGAAGAAAATTCTTTGGCGCAAATCCTGCAAAAATACCAAGTGGGCCAAGAGATTAATCTCAAAGTTTTAAGAAATAAAAAAGAAATAAATATCAAGGTAAAATTGGAAGAAAAAAAATAATCAGCAAGATCTAAACTAAAAACCGGATAAATCAAGCCGGTTTTATTTTGGGTGCTCGACCGGATTCGAACCGGCAACCTTCGCGGCCACAGCGCGAAGCTCTAACCAGTTGAGCTACGAGCACCAATGATTTTTTTTATTATAATGAATTAATTTAAATTTTTCAATAAAAAACCCCTTAGTAAAAATCACCTAAGGGGTTTTTATTCATATCGAAACCCCCAGCCATTAAACAAAACCTCATATTCTTTTTCTTTTATTTTCACCTTAATGCGGTTTTCGTTTAACGACTGCTTTAAAATTTTCAATAAATTAAAAATCAATTCTTCTTTTAGACAAATTCCCGGCCACCAAATTCTGACTTCACCGTTGTTTAAAATCTCAGGCAAAGAATGGCGGCCTTGGTTTTGCAAAAATTCCTCTTGCGGAAAAGGAGAAATTTTAACTTCAGGCAAATTTTTAATAAAAATCAAATCAGTCTGCACAGGATGGTCCCGCGGCAAATCTTTAAATTGGTTATTTAAAATCTCTACGCAGCGCTGTTTTACAGCTGCGGCAATAGCTTCCCGAACCACCTCTCCCTCTTTACCCATTAGTTGATGCAAATTACAAAATGGATCAAAATTCAAAAAAATAGATGTGCTGGGTGACTCACGCCGCCTATCCCAAATATACTGCTGCATCTCCCTACTCATTTGGGAAAGCGGCCCCATAAACCCAATATGTTCAGAGATCAAACACCGAAAAACGCTGAAATCCTTGGGTAAACTTGGCTTGACAATTTCTTTGAGGTCAAACAATCCCCCGGCTGGTATATCTTTCTCTGCCATTTCTTTCACCTCCTTCCTAATATAATTTTTTAAATAGCCATTTTCTTAATAACATATTTATCTTTTTTAGTCAAGATCTAACAATTATTCTTAGAAATTGCCTTCTATTTCTTCAAAAATTTCATTTTTTTTAACAAAGCTTTGTAAAAAATCGGTTATTTTTAAAGCAAGTACTTGAGATTTGTTTTGATTAATGGCTTCCAGTTTTTTATTTTCTTCTTCAGGAGTTAGATTAAAACTAACCCAGCCAGTTTGCGAAAATAATTTTTTCGGCGGATACAAAAACTCATTCATCGCTAATTTCTGTTCTGGTGGATACATTCTATAATGAATCAAATAAGCAAAAATTTTACCAGAAAAATTGGTCTCAATCAAAGATTTTTGCAAGAATTGAAAGGTGGCCCAGTGATCAGTATGTTTATCGCGCGGGTGCGACACAATAATTATATTTGGGTTAAAATCAGCGATTATTTCTGCCAAATCAGCCACTAAATTGGCGCCGGTGTAGGCTTGTTCTTCTTTATAAGTGCCTTGATAAGGATTGTAATTAAATTTCGTGCCTTGGGAAGAAAAAGGTGAAAAATAAAATTTGCTCAACATAGCTGACAATCCGCCATCAGGAAAACCAAGAAAAACCAAATCATTGCTGGTCAACCCCAAAACCCGAGTCGCCATTAATGCTTCTTGCATTCTTTTTTCACCCAATTCAATAAATTCTACTGGATTTAATTTTAGATTTTTATCTTCGCTAATAACTGAAAAAATATTATTGTCGCCATTGGTCAAATAAACCACTTTTACCTCAGCGCCGCTGGCCTTGGCTCGTTGTATTAATCCAGCCGAACTAAGAACCTCATCATCAATATGCGGAGCCAAAATTAGAATTCGATCAGTAGAACTAATTAAAGGAAACTTATCTAAAGTTGTGTGGGGAAAAAAAAGCCAGCTCACCAGATTGCCCAAACCAAAAGAAAAAAACCCCCAAATAATAAAAATAATGATGATGATTTTTTTGTATCTTAATCCAATTTGTTTTATAGCTGAAAAAAAAGACATATATAATTAATCAGTGCTCTATATTGAAAATAGCTCAAACGCATTTCACCGCCGCCTGCGGCGAGGCAAAAAGATTAACTTTCTCTGAAATGTGCCCCCGGTAGGAATCGAACCTACATCATCTGCTTAGAAGGCAGATACTCTATCCATTGAGCTACGGGGGCAAAACAATCTACCTTAGTTAAAGTATATATGAAAGATTGTTTTGCGGG
>JBNAUV010000026.1:0-2559 GCA_049700655.1 Minisyncoccales bacterium
TGTGCTAATTTACCTATGCCGGAATGAACTATGATCACAAATGGGATAAGAACCAGAAAATATTGCCACACTTATTCACGTAAAGCCTCCTTTCGAGTTATTTTTGTCTTTTGAATTTAACCCAAAAAATGCGTTTGCGAAATAGGGAAGTTTGTGTAATGAGTGATGGGGTACCCCGAACGAATGAGCAAACTTTCCTATTGCATTTTTGGGGTTTATGTTTATTTAATTAAATCTCATGTGACCGTGGCTTTTTTTCAATTATTATTCTGGACAGATGTGATTGGAGATAAGAAAGAATGTCAGCGTTGCTTGCGCTCATCTGAGGACAAATGATATTGAAATGCAGGATTGGGCAGCAAATTATTTTATAAATTTTTTAATCTTTCCATTTCTTGTTTTATTTCTTCGATTACTCCTGTGTTATATATTTTTTTCTTGTCTCCATCTTTTACTGAAATCACATAAAATACTCTTCCACCATATTTAGCAGTAAATTTTTTATGAGTCGCTTCTTGATTTTTCCTTTCATTTATAATTTGAGTTATAAAAGCATAACCGGCCGGTTTAATTTGTAATCCTAAATACCAGTCTTTGATTTTGATGAAAAAATCTACATTAAATAACCTATCCCACTCATCTGGTGCGGGTTCAATTTTTACTCTTAAAATATCTTGCAGTTGTTCATAAATAGTTTTCTTTTCAGTCATATAACCATCAAATGTCCTGTTAATAACAAGATTTATCACATAATTAACGCAATCCTCCTCAGTAATATCATCAATTTCAGCCCTCAACACTTCGGTTATTTTCACATAAAGCTTTTTACCTATCTCAATTAAATGTTCTTTAGGATAAACATTTTTGAAATAATATTCTTCCCAGTCCTTCACGTTTTTGGGAGCACATTTTCTTATTTCGTCAGAAACCGCTCCAACCATTCTTTTCTTTTGAAGTCCCCAACGATTAATCGCGCTATTTAAAATCCATTCTATAGCCATAATTTTGTTGTTTTAGTTTAATAAATTTATCTTTACAAAGATAGTCTATATGGGTGTCAACTTCTGCCAGTCCATTTTTTATTAAATGAGCATTGATAAAGGTTTTATTTTTCAAATAAAGATATACCAGCATATTACCTTTATCATCAAATTTAATGGAGTCATATTTCAAAAATACCTTTTGGTTTTTAAGTTTATAGGCTAAAAAGTTTAATGCCTTTTCACGGGTTTCATTTTTCGTTTTCACTCCTATTAATCGTACCTTCAAGTTATTATTCAAAATAATTTCTTCTGGGCTAATAATATTTTTTACCACGAAAAACTCTTCGCGCGCTGGTTTAGAAAAATCAATTTTAGAGCCAAATTTTAGCTTCCTGGGGTCAACCTTTTTATCAAATCTTATGGGATCTTTGAATTGATAAGGCAATTTTGATATTTCGGAATTCCAATCTATTTTTAGCTGTTTTTGTTTGATAATCTCAAAATCCGCATTTTTGATAAGTTCATTTTCGCCTATACCAATTTTATCTTTAATTATTGGCAAGAATTTTTCATTTATTTCATAACCTACTGAATTCCTATCTAAATTTTTGGCGGCCAGGATTGTAGTTCCACTACCTAAAAATGGGTCTAAAATGGTATCGCCAGCAAAACTAAACATTTTGATCAATCTTTTAGGAAGTTCTTCAGGAAACATAGCCAGATGTTCAGTTTGTTTTTCTCCATTAAAATTCCAATGACCAGAAAAATATTCATTCCATTCTTCTTTAGTGAGTTTTGATTTTTCTTTTAATTCTTTTGAAACTTTTGGTGGATTGCCGGGTTTTTTAAAAATCAATATAAATTCATAATCAATTTTTACAATTCCATTTCTAGGATAAGGGAAACTTCCCATTACGGTTGCGCCGCCAGTAGTATTCATTGTTGTTGGCTTTTGCCAAATAATAGCGCCCATATAGTCAAATCCAATTGTTTCGCAAAACTTAATTATTTCAGTGCGAATAGGAATAATTTTATATCTTCCATAGTAAACAGAGCGGGCAAACTGGTCGCCTATGTTTATACATAATCGACAACCATCATATAATACCCTGTAGCACTCATTCCATACTAAATTTAAGTTATTAATATAACTCTCGTAAGAATCATTAAAACCGATTTGGTTTTCCACGCCGTAATCCTTTAATTGCCAATAAGGTGGAGAAGTAATGATAAGATGAACGGATTTATCCTCTACTTCCTCCATTTTTCTTGAATCGCCGATTATAATTTTATGTTTTGTAATCATAATTTTTCAGTTCTTATCCCATTTGTGATCATAGCCCATTCCGGCACAGGTAAATTAGCACACTCATGAGAAATTGCAACTATGTAATTATAAGGGGTTCGTAATCCATAAGCCTTCCATTAACCGACTTAATCTTGTTGTTCATGCCTTCTAAAGCTCCATTAGAAATTCTTAACCTCGTCCAAGCCACAATTCCTTCTTCGTGCCTCCGCAACAGATATGCAAAATCACGCAATGGCTTTAACCGTGAATGAGTTGCCCACCAAAACC
>JBNAUV010000027.1:0-2571 GCA_049700655.1 Minisyncoccales bacterium
CAAGAGTTAAAACTCCGTCTTTGAGAGAAGCACTTTTTAATGAAAATCCTTCTAAGGGGTATTCGGTGGTAATCCCTTGAACTTTTTCAGCTTCAGTTAAATTTTCCTTTCCTTTTAACAAAAGTTTAATCGCGTCTTGAATTGGCGTTTTGGTAATTGGAATTTCTCTTTCAATTGCCACCAAGCCATCTCTTGAGCATTTTGTATTTCCAGTTTCGTCTTTGTCTCTTTCTGGATTGTAATAATAAAGCTTTATTGTTTTTGTTGTTGTGGCTAATTCAAAAAAAACCGGAATTCTTAATTCATCGGCGTGTTCGGGCAGGCCGGAAGGGTTATCTTTTTCCAAAATCAAAATTCCTTTTGAAGCAGAGGGAGCGGAAAAAACAATTTCTGCCTCAAAGGACACAAACTCAGTTGTCATCCAATCACCTTTGGCAGAAGCATAAGTTTGGGCTAAAATATTGCCGTTTTCATCCAAAAGCTTTACCGGGAAACTTGCTTCAAAAAACCAATTTCCCCGCGCCCTGCCTTTTACTATTAAAGGACTGGAAATTGTTTCATTAGCTATGGGAGATTCAACTTGAATTAAATCTTCTTTAGGACAGGGTGCAAAATCGCATTTTGGCGGAATCCTTGAAACATAAGAACCATCAGGACAAAGTTTTGCTTCCATTGTGCAGGCAACTGGTTCCAATTTTGATTTGTCAATTAAAAATCTCAAACCAAAGTAAATCCCGGCCAAAACAATTAAAACAATTAAGATAATTAAAACTTTCTTCATAAATTTATTTTACCACTTATTGCGCTTTTCGCGCGTCTCGTGTTGGTCTGACCCGTAGCGAGCTCCGCTCTACTACCGGGGATAATAATTCTTTTGCTTTTTGCTCTTTCTTTCCATATAGATAGAAGTCAAACTTCTACTTTTCAACTTCTATCTTTCAATTTATGGTCTTAAACTCGCCTCTCTATTTATACTATCGGCAAGAGCCCGCAAAAGTCCGAAAAGCGGATTAAATAATCGGGTAGACTTAAAATCGTTCCAATATCCTTCGGCCATCATTCTTTCGTCTTTGTTAGTTAATTGATTGATAGCTTCTTTCACTTTTTCGGCTTCCTGCGAACCAATGGTTAATGCTTTAATGTCTCCAGCAAACATAAAAGAATTAAGGGCATAGTTCAAAACAACGGCAGTACGATTGATTTTGTCTAATTGCTCGTTAATAAGATTCACTTTATCATTTAGTTTCGCCTTATCTTTTGCAATCATATCTCTTTCAGACATCAAAATACTCTTTTCTGATTGGCATATATTATAATTATTTTTTATTTCTCCTCCTTGCCAATAAAGATAGCCTGCCAAACCCAAAGCAATAACAGCCGTGATAGTAATAATAATTGAATAGACTTTCATAGGTTTCTGATAATTTTTACTTTTAGTAAAATTAACTTACGACCTTTTTATTTCTCAATTAATTTCTTGCCCCGTAGTGAACCGCAAGTTCTACTACCGGGGTTCGACTTTTTGTTTTGCTTTTTCTAATAATTTTTTGTCCTTTTGCGCCCTTCGTAGGATTTTTGAACCAAATCAACTTCTACAAATGTTGGAATGTCTGTAGTTGTCTGTAATTCTCCTTTAAGGGCTTGAGATAAAATTGATTGGTTCTATGCTGTTTTTAAAATAATTTCATCTCCATCTCGAAGAATATCGAAATCTTTTGGCGGTCTATTATTCAATAAAAGACCCAATTTCCCCGGTGGATATCTTTTTTCAATTTCTGGATAAGAAGAAAAAATGAAATATAATTGATTGACAAAGGTCATACCTTCAGAAACAACTGCCTCTTCAAAATTCTTACCGGTAATCTTTTTCAAATTCTCGTCATAAAATATTTTAATTTTAATAGGCTTTAAAAAATCTTCCATAATTTTATTTCTTTGCCCCGTAAAATTACGAAATAATTTGTTCGGGGTCAACTAATTCTTCGACTTTTTCTTTCGCCTGCTCCAAAAGCTGTTTTGCTTTTGAGCACGCCTCGCGGGAGTTTTACAAAATTAAATTTTTCCAGTTGCTAAAATCTTTCGTTAGTTCTTTGCCTGTCTTATCAAAATAAACCCATCGCCCGCGATAATTCCGCTCGGTGTTAGCAACTATTCCACCGAAAAGATTTTTGCCCTTTTTATTTTGTTCTTTAATATATTTTTGCAAACCATCAGATTTTGGACCAAAATCGCTCAACTGCGTTCCGTGAGGATCAAATAACCCAATTCTTCCATCTTTCAACTTCACGACAAAATCAACATAAAAAGGTTTTTGTTCAGCATTTTCATAGGGTACGGCAAAAAATATTGCGTCTCTATCTCCGTTTTTGAACCACCACTCAACTATTTCCGATTTTTCCAAAAAATCAATAAATGCCGTTTCCGACTTCCATTCGCCAATTCTATAAAACGGCTGCATTATAGATTTCTTCCTATCTTCCCTGACTGCATTTTCCCCATAGGTTAATGCTTCTGGAATATTCCAATTTTCTTTCGTAATTAATTCTCTTTCTATTCTATAAACTTCTTCTT
>JBNAUV010000028.1:0-2246 GCA_049700655.1 Minisyncoccales bacterium
TACACTATTTATTCGCCTCCTCACCACAAAGATGGCATTGTTCGCAAAACCAAAGAAGAGGCAGAGACCAACGAAGCGCCATTTGACGGAACAACAACGGAATAAATAGGAAACAAAAAATCGGCTTGAAAAAGCCGATTTTTTATGGGAGAATGAAGGAATGAAGAAATCTTTTACCATTCACGATTTACCAAAAGAAGAACGGCCACGAGAAAGGTTGGTTAAATGACGATTTGGAAATAACAAAAAGATTAATAGAATCTGGTAAAATTTTAGGAATTGAAGTCGTTGACCATATTGTTATTACCAAAACAGGATTTATGAGTTTTAAGGATAAAAATTTAATTTAAAAATTATGGCTACAATCAAAAACTACATTAAACAATATCTTCAATGGCGTGAGGAACAAAAAGAAAAAGAATTAGCCGAAAGAGAAGAACGGGTTAATTGGTATAAAGAAAAAATGGGAAGTCCCGAAAAGATTAAGAATTTTACCGAAAAAGATTTACACGAATTGATTGAAAAACTTTGGGCTTTAAAATTTTGGCGCAATAAAGCTTACAAAGTTAACAAACTCATTAAAGATAATGGTTTAGATAAACTAAAAACCGCATTTATTAGTTTGCTTTATGCCGAACAGTCCATAGCAAAGAGGTGGGACGATTTTAGAAAATCTATTAAAGGATTGGGGCCATCTTCTTTAAGCGAAATTCTTACTTTAGTCTTTCCTGACCAGTATGGAATTATGAATATGAAGCCCTTAACTGTTCTGCCCTATTTGGGTTTTTTAACTGAGAAAGAAACGAAAAATATCAGTTATGGTTATACTTCGGGGCGAGACTACGAAAGATTTATGGAAGCACTTCAAAGGGTTAGAGAGGAGTTAAAAAACAACGGACTTCCGGAGGCAGATTTTATTGATGTTGATTTCTTTATCTGGTATTTATTTGCACATGTTTTTGAACTAAAGTTTAAGCGGGATAAAAAGACAGTTATTAAGTCGGCATTAGGTATTCAAGAGATTTCTAAACCAGAAATATCTATTGCCCCCGAAGAAATAAAAGAAATTACAGGTCATTCAGAAGCTGAATTTATCTTATTAAAATTAGGTCAAATTTTAGGTTATGATACCTACTCGCCCGATAGAAATAAAAATGCTTATGGTCAAAAATTAGAAGATTTAATTTCTCTCGAAGCCATTCCTCAATTCACTACCCCTGCGCTTTTAGATACTATTAGAAATATTGATGTTATATGGTTTGAGGACGAATTCCCCGTTTGCTGTTTCGAGGTGGAACATACGACAGGGGTAACCACCGGCCTTTTACGGCTCTACCAGACCAGTCAATTGAATACAAAATTATTCGTTATTGCTCCCGCAGATGTTTTAAAAAAATTTGAAACAGAAATGAATAAAATGCCATTTAGAAAAATGAAAAGTCGCTATATTTTTAGGTCTTATGAAGATTTAATTAAGTTTTATTATTTAGCTGAAAATTATTCTGGGTCTAAAAAAAGTTTTTTTAAAGAAGATTTACTATGAGCAACACAAATTACAAACCGCAAAAAGAGAAGGTTAGGGTAGAATCAGAAGAAAAGGGGCAATAAAAACAGCCCTCCTCGCGGAAGGTTGCCCTTGGATGTAATACCCTTTCAGTTTTATGGCTAAAACTGAAAGACATTATAAATATAGCAAATCGTATAAATAAGTCAATAGAATTATCCACAGGTAAAACTATGGCAAAAGAAAATAAAAAATTAGAAATTGAGAAATTGAAGGCTGAGATTGAGCGGCTGAAAAAGGAATTGAAAGAAAAAAAGACATACGGTTTGGTATGGGAAAAAGAGAAACATAAAGAAGAAGTGGTTGAGATGTGTAAGGAAAAACTGCCGGTGCTGAAGGAGGTAAAGAATAAAGAAATAATCACCGACCTCGAAGGAAAGCCTTCGGCTTCCTACGGGGCAGGCAAAAACAAGCCGGCTTGCCCCGTTAGAAATGAAATTTCTAATGGGGTAAATTTACTGATTGAAGGCGATAATTATCATGCTCTTTCAGTTTTGAATTACACCCACGCCGGCAAAGTTGATGTTATCTACATTGATCCGCCGTATAATACCGGCAATAAGGATTTTATTTTTAACGACCATTATGTTGATCGCGAAGACGCCTACCGCCACTCCAAATGGCTTTCTTTTATGGAGAAAAGGTTAAAACTGGCAAAGAATTTATTAAAAGATACCGGAGT
>JBNAUV010000029.1:0-2142 GCA_049700655.1 Minisyncoccales bacterium
CCTTTTGTCGTTGGAGTTTACAACCTTGATCCCAGTTTATTCCCAGAACAATACCGCTCCCTCGCCGGCCCAATACCGCTTTTTATTGCTCAAAGAAATGAAAAGGGAGAGTGGGGGTGGGGGGAGGCAAGTTTAAAAGATAGTGAAATTCCAATAGGTATTTATATAGAACCCAATCAATACTTTTGGCAAAATCAACTCGCATTAAGTAGAATAGCAGCAAATAATTTCAATAGTGTGGTTGTTCCTTATTTTTGGCATGTTTTGTTTCCAAGAAATTCTAATCCCGATTCCGGTCTACCAGAAACATATCTTAGAATAGCAAACAATTACGAAATTTCTGTTTTTCCTACTCCTATAGTATGGCAAAATCCTAATTTTTTACCTTCATGGTTTAAAAATAATATAAATGAACAAACTTATATTGAATTGATCAGAAAAACATTATTATTATTCCCCCAAAATGTAGAGGTAATTCAATCTATTAATGAGCCATATGGCGGCGATTTCCTTTTTCAACGAATTCCTAATTATCCTGAGATAGCTTCTGAAATTATAAGAGAAGAAAGACCTAATGCCATAATAATTTTAAATAATTTTGATATTTTAATCGGAGAAAGAAATTATCCGTATACTGAAAATCTTGCGTTAGAATTAAAAGAAAAAGGACTTTTGGATGGAATAGGAATTCAACTACATTTGGATGCTAATTATCCTCCCTCTGAAGAAATATTACATCAATCATTTGAATCATGGCGAAATGAAGGATTTGTAGTATATATAACTGAACTATCTATTACAAATGGCACTCCTCAACAAAGAGCTTTATTGTATCAGCAGGTAATAAGAGCGGCAAGAGAAAGTGGAGTAACTCAAATAAATCTTTGGGGTTTGGGACAAGCTTCTTGGAGAGGCTCAGATTCAACTCTCTTTGATAATAATTTAAACAAAACTTTAAGCTATTATAGTAGTTTAAGAGCAATCTTAGGTCCTTAGGTATTAATTAATACTATATAATTCTTTATTTTTTTGTTTTATTAAAATCAATAAGAAATAAAAGTCCATAAATAAAATATCTTTTTATTAATCTTGGTTCATTAATCAACCTCCACAACCATTCCAATCCCCACTCCCCCATCCATTTTGGCGCTTGTTTTTTAATACCTGAAATAAAATCAAAAGCCGCTCCAACAGGAATTATGATTTTACGCTGATTTTCTTTTTTTAGCCATTGATCTAATCGGTAAGAAAAAATTTCTTGAAGAGGACTGCCTAATCCAATAAAAATAATATCAGGTTTTGTTGTTTTTATTTTTTCAACTAATTTAATCCACTCATCGTTTGTTAATTCTCTAAATTTAGATGGTTCAGTTAAAACAATTTTTAATTTTGGAAATTTTTTAAGAAGATTTTCTTTTAAAAGTTGTAAGGTTTTTTCTGTAGTTCCGTAAAGAAAAATTTTATATGCTTTTTTTGTGCTAATTTACAAATCTCAAGCATTAATTTTGGCCCATAAACCCTTACCAGATTTTTTAATATTAAATTTCAAAGAGCCGGTCCTCTTTTTTTAAAGAGATTTAAATCAAAACCAGTAACCACAGAAGAACAACTAAAACATGTTTCCCGCTATATTCATCTTAACCCTTATTCAGGGGGGTTGGTTGAGGATATAAACCAGATAAGAGATTATCCCTATTCTTCGTTTTTTGAATATCTACAACCAGGAAAAAAATCTTTCTGATCCAGGAATAATTCTTCTTTTGTTTAACAACAACAGAAAAAAATATGAAGAGTTTGTTTTAAACAATGCCCAACACCAAAAAACGCTCGAATATTGTAAATATTCAAATAAGTGGTAGGTTTATACCCTTTTGAGTTTTTTAGTTTTAGAGAATTTAGCAATACCACTAAGACGTAATAATACTTTAACGATCTATGTTATTGTTCCATTGTGTTGACCTTTTTGAGGGGAAGTGTATAATAAATTTAACAGATTTTAAAACCATTCCATCTAAAACCCCAAATGGTTTCGGGGATTAGGCGGAAAGGGGAATCGAAAAGGAATTAGGCGGATGTCCGTATAACCACTAGTGCATTGTTAAGAAGAAATTTTTGGGTATGAACGGCCCAATCGTCGCCGGG
>JBNAUV010000030.1:0-1178 GCA_049700655.1 Minisyncoccales bacterium
GGGGAAATTGCACGAATTAATATGGGGCAATCTCCGAGCTCTCGATTTTATACTCTACAACAGGAAGGTTTACCGTTTTATCAGGGAGTTACTGACTTTGGCGATCGATTCCCCAAGAAATCTATATATTGTATCAATCCGATTAAAATTGCAGAACACGGAGATGTTCTTTTTTCAGTTAGAGCCCCGGTTGGCGAAGTAAATGTCGCCGTTGAAAAATGTTGTATTGGTCGTGGCGTAGCGGCACTATCAATGAAAAATGGAAATAATATCTTTTTATACTATTTATTGAAAATGTACGCAAAGCAGTTAAAAAGTATTGCTGGTGGTACTACTTATGAATCAATCAACAAAGATCAAATTGAGAATATTGAATTTTTAATTCCAGAAGATTCTAAAGAGCAAAAACGAATCGCCGATATTCTTTCTGCTTTTGATGAGAAGATTGAGGTGAATAATAAAATTATTAAAACTTTGGAGGAGATGGCAAGCGCGATTTTTAAGGAGTGGTTTATCAATTTTAAATTTCCTGGCTGGGAAAAAGTAAAATTTGTTGATTCAGAATTAGGAAAAATACCGGAGGGGTGGAGAGTTGGAAAATTAAGAGAAATAATGAATTTAAGAAGAGAAAAACTTAAAGACTTTGAGGAATGGAAAAATTTAAAACTTTTAGATTTGGGTAGGTTTCCTCAAAAAAGTTTAGCAATGACAAGCTACGGGAAGGGTGAAGAAATAAAAACCTCTGTTTTTAAATTTAAAAAAGGAGATATTCTCTTTGGAGCGGTGAGACCTTATTTTCACAAAGTTCTTATAGCACCCTTTGATGGTGTAACAAATTCATCGGTTTTTGTAATTTATCCAAAAGATGAGAATTATTACAGTTATTTAGTTACTGTTCTATTTTTAGATTCTACTATTTCATATGCTACGCAATGCTCCTCTGGTACAAAAATGCCGGTTTTAAAATGGGAAGATTTATCTAATATGGAAATCATAATTCCTAATAATCCTCTTCTGTTTAAATTTGAAAATGCAATGAAGCCAATGTATAAAATAATTATTCAAAAAGTCGAAGAGAATCAAACCCTCGCCGCTCTCCGCGATTTGCTTTTGCCAAAACTAATGAGCGGAGAAATAAGAATATGAATATCCCTAAAAGACATCACTATTTACCACAA